>VGFR01000080.1 GCA_016868835.1 Bacteroidota bacterium
ACAGACCAGGTGAAGACATTGTTCTTGGTTTGGATTGTGCATCTACAGAATTCTATAATTCAGAGACCAAATTGTATCACCTAGAAAGCACGGGAGAACAATTAACAAGTGCCCAAATGGTAGATTATTGGGCCGATTGGTGTAAGCGTTACCCAATAGTGTCTATTGAAGACGGATGTTCAGAAGATGATTGGGACGGGTGGAAGTTAATGACTGAAAATTTAGGTGGGAATATTCAATTGGTTGGAGATGATTTATTTGTTACCAATGTTGAAAGATTGTCGAGAGGAATTCAGGAAGGTATTGCCAATTCCATTTTGGTAAAGGTTAATCAAATTGGAACTTTAACAGAAACTATTGACGCTGTAGATATGGCCCATCGCGCAAGTTATACTAGTGTCATGTCACACAGGTCTGGTGAGACTGAAGATACAACCATTGCAGATCTAGCGGTGGCATTGAATACCGGTCAAATTAAAACAGGAAGTGCTTCACGTTCTGACCGGATTGCAAAATACAATCAGTTGCTTCGCATAGAAGAAGAACTGGATAAAATGGCCTACTATCCGGGTAAAACCATTTTTGGTCTGTAAGCCACTTGCAAATTAATTGTTTTCAAACTCGTGGTACTTCTGCAAAAACTTGTCTTTCTTGGTTTTTGCCGTTGTTGCTCCGAGATAATTGAACGTAAAGCGCTTTTTATTTTCTTCAAACGTTCGATCGGTGTCTTTCAACTTCGCGAAAATTTCAACTATTGCGTTGTCTTGAGTAATCAATGACATAATGGTGCTTTTGTATTCAAACATATAATAATCAGCACCACTTAACTCAAGATATACAGTTAAGATATCACCTGTTTTTCTTTTTTGTATTTCGATGAGTCCTTTGACATACTTGAAAATTTGTTTTTTGCCCATACCACCAATTCCAATGTTTCCCATTGCAATGAAGGTTTCATTTTCGGCATTCCATTGCCAATTCAAATCAGTAAAGAAAATGGTCGTTTGAAGTTCCTCCGGGAATTTTTTAATGGCACCGTCCAAAGCCATATCTGTAATTATCTTATCTGACTTTTCTACTCCCAAAAATTCAACTAGACTTTTTTCAAACAGCGTTTTCGATATATCAATGGGCGTGAGGTTATCACTTTGAATCATTTTATCTGCTATGTGTTTTTGAATGTCGTCATTGAAAGGGAAATTCAACAGCGTGACACTTTTCGCACTCAATGTAGAATCTTTGGTATTGAATTTCACATTTCCAACAGACTTCATGGTCATTAATCCAAAGTCTACATTGAAGTCCATTTTGCCATCGCCCGTTAATTCACAGGTAGTGGTATTTAACCCTATGAGCTGACCATTAAGTTTCGGCTGACGAATCTTTTCTTTCGAGCCAACAAAGTAGGTTTTTCGAGCTTTGTCATAATATAAGAATCCGTTCGATTCAATCAATCCCTGATCTTTTGCATTCGATTTATTACTCATGAAGCCCGGATAAATATTCATGGGCGACTCATCACGCACAATAACTCCAAGTCCCAGAGGTGAATCATTGACATCTTTGATAGCGGCAGTAACAGGAATGAAAATTTCATTTGGGTCAATAATGCTCTTGAATGCCATGAACGTTCTGTCCATACTTTCACAATTGTGCAATACCCGAACACCCCCATGAAACAGATAGTTTGGATTGCTTGCATACACTTCAAACTTCCCTTTAAATTCAAACGCAGGTGATAACCAAAATTCTTGGTTCTCTGCAATTTCGCCCATGGCCATGGTTTGGTAGGTTGAGTCCAACCCGAAATAAGTGACATGGATAATTTGCTCCAATTTGTTTTCGTCTTTGTATGCAATGTCTCCAGAACCTTGGTAATCTTTTCTACCGTTGATTTTCACCTTTGCATTGAAAATCTTGTGGTATTGGGTAACGAAGTTGCTAATTACTTGCGCTCGATTTAATTCACGCATGTTCGCATTTTTCTCAATCACAACATAATTGCTATCAGGTTGCACTTTTGAATCGGCAACAATGATATAATTTATTTTATTGCAAGTAATTTGACTCGCTTTCAAATCGTATTTTGCATAGGGCGATAAAAAGTTTAAGCTGTCTTGACCTTCTTTGATACTGAAGAAATTTGATTTTCTCTTTTCCTGATCTGTATCTATGACCAAATCGGTATTGGCTTTTCTATTCGAGGAAAGCTCCATTTCAGATTTGTCCATGAACCAAGTAAATTGATCCATAAAACAGATGTACTCATTGGCAGGGAATTCAATCTTCGTTTCGCCGTCATTTGATTTGAAAATCCCCTTTCTTTTATCGAAGTCAATATTGGCCGAGACATTGTCTGTTTTTAACGCAAGAGCATTTGAATTGTCGGCATTTTTAATATTAAACGAAGCCGTATCAGCAAGAACTATTCGAGACTTTAGATCGAATTTTTTTGATGAAACTGATGCGCCAACGAGCATGATTTCTCCCTGTCCAGTCATTCCCTTTGGAGTAAGTGTTGTTGACCCAATAATTTCTGCTTCGTTCTTGAACCCAATGATATGTTCGGTTTTGGTAGCAACACTGAGGGCCTCATCTTTCTCTGCATATTTCAATTCCACTTTTGCAGCTGAGTAATCTGCAACGTTTGCTTTTTGGCTGAAGTCATTTTTGTATTCTGAAGTGAGTCCGAACAACAACCGGGGTGTTAGGGTGAAATCTTCTGATTTGGCATGCGCAGTTAAATAATTTAAATCTCCTTTGCTCTTCATCCCGGAGTGATTCAATGTTAAGTCACCTGTTAAATGCACTTTGTTGTTGTATGCTTTAATACCCTCTTCTTTCAAGGGGAGATGAAAGCCAAGACTGTTGTCTTCCATTAAAACCAGAGGCTCATTCAACACGGGTAGCATGCCATTGGATTCCAATGACCCCTCGAATACCAAATTGCTCTTGGTGAAATTGTCTAAAGAGTCCAAATCAAAAGGCTTCAATGTATATCCAAATTCATCTTTGGTGTATGCCCCATTTTGAATGTTTTTTTTATCCCAGAAAACATCTGACTCACGGGTGCAATTCATTTTCGGAAAGGTGGTATAATCTTTTGAAATGTATCCGCTTTTATTTGAGGGGTGATCTATTTGCACCGTTCCTGTCAAATTTCGAAGAACAGTTTTTACCCTTTTCTTAGGCATGTTTCCATGAATGTCGGCAACGCCGTTTTCATCATTGATATAGATAACACAAGAGTCAACCTGATTCATGGTTAATTCAAAGAGTTCATAATTAAAATCAAATTTGGCACCTACCAATTGCAGATTTCCGGCGTAAACAACACCGTCAAAAGAGTAGTCTCTATTTTTCTTCAGAATGACTTGTCCCTTCTCAGGATAGACGACTACTTTTTGCGAATCGCTGAGATAGACATTTCGAATGCCGTCAATTTTCAATTCCATACTGAGCAGGCTCAATTGTGCGTTTGATCCTTTTTCCACGCTGCTTGAAAACTGCAAAATATCATAGTCTTTTTCTAGTTTATTGCTTTGAATGTGATTCAATAATTTGGGTTGAACCGTAATCATTCTGGTTTCTGGTTCGTAGTGAATGTATCCTTTGTTATTCAGGTCGAAGAATAGTGGAATCCATTGCTCTATGCCCGTTCGCGCGGTCTGCGCAAAGTCAAGCGCTGAAAAAGTCTCGCTTCCTGTTTTTTTGTACGTTTCATTCAACAAGGTACACGGGTGTATGGTTGAAATTCCTTGCAGCGTTTGATATCGGTTTTTTTCGAAATAATTGATGGATTCAAAATCGGCAAACTTTTGAGCGGTTTGTCCGAATGCTCCAAAGTTCATTAACGGTGCATCTAAATTCCACTCAATGGTCTCTACATACATTTCAACATTGTGATAGGTATTTACAAAAGGAGAAGGGCTAACGCCGTCTTCGTTTCTAGATATACTCAAATTCCTTGATTTTCTATTCAAGACCAAACGAAGGTCTGGATGATATACACTATCACTATCAACATAAAATCGAACAGAGGCATGCAAACTTTCAATTCGATCTGGTCGAATATCAAACAACTGGCTTTTCGATTCCAAGAAGTTCTTTCCGTCTTTGTAGACAATGAGTCGGGCCGGATTTTGTTGTGGCCCTGTACCTTTCAGGCTGCTACCGGCAAGAGTAAAACCGCCTTCGTAGTCAACATTCGGAATAATGTTCTTAATGATAAGGCGGCTTTGATTGGATTGAAATTCCGGGAAGTTTTGTTTGTCTTTCTCATTCCCCTCTTGAATTTTATTGGTGAGGATACCAACCAACGGAAGGTTGAAAAATTCAGATTGAAAGGTCACGTTCTCTGCATCATATTGCGATTCAGTGACCTTAATTTCATAGAAAGAAAGTGTAGCAAAAGTCTTTGTTGGGTCATAGCCAACAATGTTCCATGGCACTCTTCCGCCTTGACCATAAAACGTTTTTTCTGAGAGTGAATAGAAGCCTTGGGTGTTTTCAATGAAAATATTTTTGTCACCTTGCACACAAGAAATTTTCAAACTTGGAAATACAATTTTTGGTAACGAATCGAAGGCAAAGTCAAAATTGGAATTGTCTGTTTTCCAGGCTCTCTTTACATCGCTATAAATGGTGTTTCCCCTGAATAGTCCCAATGCACTCGCTATGAGAACATCAGTTGCTTTATTGATTTTTTTTGAATTGTTCTTGATGCATTGATTTAGCAAATCATGAAACCCAGTCACTTTAGCAGTTGGTGTCTGCATTTCTTTGAAGAGTATGCTCAGTTCAATGTATTGTTGAACGGTAGGTATAACGGTATATCTCTTCGAAGTGAGCAAATCTATTGTTTGTCGAAAGTTCTTTTTTTCAGCATCGGAGAATTTGCCTGGTGTTAACCACATTGGTTTGAGCTGCTGTTCGATTAATGTTTTTCCGGCATCTTTTTGCTGTTCTTCGAAAAGAGCAGTTAGTGCCTTCAACATTTTTTCATCGTCTTCTGGGAGTCCGGTTGTTTTTTGTGCTGAAAGGGAAAGGCCAGCGATGAGTATGAATAAAATCGAAAAAGCTTTTTTCATGTTTTGGTTTCTTGCGCTTTACAAGGTTAACAGAATTCTTTCAATAGTTTCGTTTTAGGCCTTGACAATTTCGTGCCATTTTTCAACACGAATTCAAACGAGGAACGAAATAATAAAGCACGAATTGCAGTACTTTTGCCAAAAATCTTTTGCAATGAACAAAGAAGTATTTATTGTTTCTGCCGTGCGCACTCCAATGGGAAGTTTTGGTGGAAGTTTATCTAGTGTTTCAGCTACTCAGTTGGGAGCTGTTGCTATAAAAGGAGCTTTAGAAAAAATTGGTCTGAGCGGTACGGAGGTACAAGAGGTCATTATGGGGTCTGTGCTTCAAGCAAATCTGGGACAAGCTCCTGCAAGACAAGCCGCGAAGTTTGCTGGACTGCCAGATCAAGTGCAATGCACTACTGTGAATAAAGTTTGTGCTTCAGGAATGAAGGCCGTGATGATGGCTGCTCAAAGTATTCAATGCGGTGATGCAGATGTTGTTGTTGCAGGCGGAATGGAGAACATGAGTCAGGTTCCATTTTATTCGCCGAATCTGAGATGGGGAAATAAATATGGTGATGTGAAGATGGTTGATGGATTAGCGAAAGATGGGTTAACAGATGTATACCACAACTATCCAATGGGAAATGCCGCAGAATTGTGTGCCACGGAATGTCAAATCACAAGAGAAGAACAAGATGCATTTGCCATTGAATCCTACAAGCGTTCAGCGGCGGCATGGTCTGCTGGTGCGTTTGCGAATGAAGTTGTTCCAGTTGAAATTGTAGGTCGTAAGGGTGAAACAACACTCTTTGCTGAAGATGAGGAATACAAAAATGTGAATTTCGATAAAATTCCAGGACTGCGTCCGGTGTTTGCGAAAGATGGAACTATTACTGCCGCCAATGCTTCAACAATGAATGATGGTGCGGCTGCTTTGGTTTTAGTGAGTGGCGAAAAAATGCGCGCGTTGGGTCTAACCCCGTTAGCTCGTATTGCAGGATACGCAGATGCTGAGCAGGCTCCAGAGTGGTTTACAACTACTCCGTCGTTGGCACTTCCAAAAGCTGCAGCGAAGGCAGGAGTATCATTGAGCGACTTGGGCTTGATTGAGTTAAATGAAGCGTTCAGTGTTGTTGGAATTGTGAATGTTCAGAAAATGAAATTAGATTCAGCTAAAGTGAACGTGAACGGTGGAGCCGTTTCTCTCGGTCACCCTCTTGGATGCAGCGGTGCACGTGTTTTAGTAACACTTGTTCATGCCATGAAAAATAGAAATGAAAAATGGGGTGGTGCAGGTATTTGCAATGGCGGTGGCGGAGCTAGCGCTGTTGTTGTTGAGCTTGCTTAATTCATGAAACAGCTATTCCCTCGAGCAAACACACCGCGATGGATCATCTTTGTGATTGACCTATTGCTGTGTGTTTTTGCTTTGTTTATAGCCTATTTGGTTCGATTTGAATTTGCGGTGCCCAGAGAGGAGTGGGGTCTTGCCGTGAAGTTTATTCCGGTGTACATCGCCATTCGAGGTATTGCATTTTTCTTTGGGAAAACCTATTCTGGAATTATTCGCTACACGGGAAGCCAAGAT
Organism: Bacteroidota bacterium; assembly: GCA_016868835.1. Classification (GTDB taxonomy): domain Bacteria; phylum Bacteroidota; class Bacteroidia; order Flavobacteriales_D; family Sanyastnellaceae; genus CAIZGX01. The sequence continues at coordinate 6,667 of VGFR01000080.1, forward strand.
GCCATTCGCATATTTGTAGTGCTTTCTCTTGGAAGCTTGTTATTTTTTATGTTGAATGTGACAGCCAAAGGAGTATTCAACTCCATTTTTTTGGTTCCAACTTCGGTTATAATCATTGACTACCTCCTAAGTCTGTTCGCTCTTATCATTTTCAGACTTGCTGTTAAAACGGTTTATGCTGAGGTTACGAAAGAGCGAAAAGAGAAAAAACGAATTGTTGTTTTTGGTGCGGGCGAAGGCGCTCTTATTTTAAAACGAACGTTAGATAAAGACGCATCTTCAGAGTTTGAGGTTATGGCTTTCTTTGATGATGATACGCGAAAAGGAGGAAAGCAATTGGAAGGAATTCGCATATATCCTTCCGCAGATTTAGAAGATTGGTTGAACCATCATGATGTTGAAGATTTATTTATTTCAGTACCCGATATTGGTGTGGAGAGAAAAAGGGATTTGGCTGATTTGGCTGTTCGACACAAACTGAAATTGAAGCATGTACCTCACGCTCGGAATTGGATCAATGGTTCGTTGAGTGCAAATCAAATACGCACGGTACAATATGAAGATTTGTTGGGCAGAGAAGAGATTCACATCGAGTCTCCACGCGTGCGTGCTTTCGTTGAAGGCAAACGTGTATTGGTTACAGGTGCAGCGGGAAGCATTGGTAGCGAAATAGTTCGGCAAGTTTTAATGTTGAATCCGGAAGGAGTTCTAGCTCTTGATGCCGCTGAAACACCCATGTTTCAATTGGGAAGATTGAATGAAATGGCGGTTGAGTCGGGAAAATTAGAGTTGGTCATTGGTGATATTCGAAATGAAACGCGCATGGTTCGTGTCTTTGAACATTTCAAACCTGAAGTAGTCTTTCACGCCGCTGCATACAAGCATGTACCATTAATGGAAGAGAATCCGGCAGAAGCGGTTTTTACCAACGTATTCGGAACGAAATTAATGGTTGAATTGTCTCAACGATTTAGCGTGGGCAACTTCGTGCTGATAAGCACAGACAAAGCTGTTAATCCAACCAACATCATGGGGGCAAGCAAGCGCATTGCCGAATTAATTGTTCAAGGAAAAGGCGCTGCATTGCGATCTGTTGTTACCCGCTTTGGTAATGTATTGGGAAGCAACGGATCTGTGATTCCGGTGTTCCGAAAACAGATTGAAAAGGGTGGACCGGTAACTGTGACTCATCCAGATATAGAACGTTTTTTCATGACCATTCCCGAGGCGGTGCAATTGGTATTGGAAGCCGCATCTGGCGATGGTAACAACGAAATTGTTGTTTTCGATATGGGAAAACAAATTCGAATAGCCGAATTAGCAAGAAAAATGATTTTACTCAGTGGACTTGAACCCAACGTAGACATTCAAATTGAATTCACAGGACTTCGCCCAGGCGAGAAATTGTATGAAGAGGTCTTAGCTTCAGAAGAAAACCTCAAAGCAACACATCATCCGAAAATATTAAAGGCTTCTCCAAGAAGCATCAATGAGAGTGAATTGAATGAGAAGTTAATTCATTTGCATAAAGCAGCCCTGGCGCAAGATAACATGTTACTTGTGAGCATCATGAAAGAATTGGTTCCTGAATTCAAATCAAATAATTCTACCTACAGTCAGCTTGATTAAACCATGGCCACATTGCGCACTGTAACACAAGCCGCAGAGTCATTGTATAAATCCTCTGGTAGCAAACACTTGGGTTTTTCCTTTTCCATTGCTTCAGAAAAGGAGGCAAAAGAGAAGTTAGATGCTTTGTGGTTGAAATTCCCTGACGCCACGCATATTTGCTATGCCTATATCTTAAGGTCGGGTTTAGAACGAAGTTCAGATGATGGTGAACCGGCTGGAAGTGC
>VGFR01000081.1 GCA_016868835.1 Bacteroidota bacterium
GTAATGCCAACTCCGCTCCATAGGCCGGGTTCATTTGGAGAGTTAAGATCTATGCTTGAAGCCGAAACACAAAGTGGAGAAATTGGATCTATTAACGAAGGAGTTTGCGAATCGATCACAATGTCTATTGAAAAATCAGAGCTGCAATTTTCAGCGGTGATGGTTAAAGTGTAGGTTCCTGCGTTTAACAAGGAAACATTATCAATCATGGGGTTTTGTTCATTAGAAACAAACATGTTTGGTCCCGTCCAATCATAAAATCCATTGGGCACATCGCCTGAAAATAATTCCAGATTTCCGCCTTCGCATAAGGGAAGTGTTGTAGATAAATTTGTGGAAGGCAAGGCATTCACATTTACCGTAGACGTGACACTTGGACTTGTACAGTTATTCAAGGTATAAGTAACATCATATGTTGTTGTGGTAGTAGGGGAAGGTGAGATAGTAGCCGATTGCTCTGAAGTTGACCAATTGAAAATACCTCCGGCAAGATCTGGAGTAGCCGTAATGGAAGCCGACTCACCATTACAAATGACGTCATCTGTAACGGTGATGGTAGGAATTGGATTTACAGTTACAGTGGTTTGTACAGGAACATTGCCACATCCGTTTGCAAAATAAAAGGGGGTATAGGTTGTGGTTGAAGTCGGAGAAACAGTGATTGAATTTCCCATGAGTCCAACAGGAGACCAAACAATATTCCCACCTCCTAAAACAGAAGGGGTAGCAGTTAAGGTTGCAGTTTCCCCAACACAAATGGTAGGGCTGTTTAATGTGAGCACTGGAAGAGGGTTGACTGTTATAGGAACGTTCACCGTTTGAACACAGCCATTCAACGTAGAAGTTACTGTATAGGTTGTTGAAACTGTTGGATTGGCAGTTACTGTGGAGCCGTTGGTGGTATTTAGCCCAGTAGACGGGGACCAAACGTAATTTGCACCACTAGCCGCAGTAATGGTAGTGCTACCGCCTGCACAAAAAGTAGGAACAACAGCCGCAGCTGTGACAATGGCCTGCGTATTTGTTATGTTGAAAGCTTGTGTGACCGAACAGTTGTTCGCGCCTGTTACGGTTACAGAATAGTTTCCGGGACAAAGATTGGTTGGGTTACTTCCTGAAAGTCCTCCTGTCCAAACTATGTTGTAAGGAGCCACTCCTCCAGAAATATTTAAGTTGATACTACCATTGCATCCGCATGAAGCTTGAGCCGTAACGGGTGAAAGAACAGGCGGTACGGGGTTATTTGGAATAACAATCGGGGTTGTAAACGTAGAGTTACATAAACCCTGGTCGGTGACTGTTACGGAATAACTTCCCCCATTTACATTTGAAATGGATGTTCCGTTCGTTGGTTGTCCTGTTACACCTGTCCAAGAGTATACAAACGGACCTACTCCTCCTGTAACATTTACAGATGCTGCGCCGTTCGGACCACACACTGCTCCCGTGATTGAGGGGGTAACGGTAAACGGCGGAGTGGCACATTGAAAACTTTGATATCCTAAGAATAATCCTGAATCCCAACTTTGGTCTCCTGCATCTGCAATAATGATTTTCACATGGTAAGAGGCACATGGTGTTGTGTTGATGGTGGCCAACAATCCATCTGTATACCCATCATATTGCATAATGCCAGAAGTATTGGTATTGTAGTAGGAACTGTTAACATTAGCATTTACATTGTCAATACTCACCAACTGTCCGTTTGGTAAGCGTGCCATATTGTAATTGTTGTAGGTTCCACCTGCCGGGTTGGGTCCTGACACAAATATTCCAAATCCGTCATTGAATGAACCTGTAACAAACTCAGGATATTCTTCAGAACCAAATACAAAGGAAAGGTTCAATGTACCGCAGGAGGGTATCATGTCAAATTCCAAAACACAGTTGTCATTTGAAGGTGGGGGATTTCCAGCACCCGGCTGGGTAGTTAACTGAGGGTCAGCAAAGTCATAACCCGGAACAATGGTACTAGTAGAACCCGAATTATTTGGGCCATCTGCTCCGGCTGCAGAACCTGTGGTTAAGATAATTCCTCCGTTCGCCAATCCAACTCCACCCGCACCAAGATTGCCAGTGTAAATTCCATAGGCGGCAGGACCGCAGTTAATCACAACATTGGAAACTTGAATTCCATTTCCAACCAAATTGGAAATTATTGCAGCAGGTGTACCGCCAGGCGTAATGGTTATTTGCCCGTTTGAGATGACAACAAAACAGAGCAACAAACAAATAAGAATCACTTTCTTGAACACAGGAGAATTTGGTTTGGTTTCAGTAAAGAAACGAAATTTTATTTAAAGTTTGCTCGATAAATGTCAAATAATAAATGTTTGTTCGTTTGAATTACTTTTAACAAATGAATAAAAATATAGGCTTATTACTTGTAGTACCTTTTTTTCCTTGTCTTGTGGTTGGACAAATGACTATTACCGGCTTTTCTAAAAGTCAAATCGATTCTGCATCTACAGCCAAATCAATCTCATTTCTCTCTGCTGATGAGAAAGCGGTGATAACCCATATGAACCTAGCTCGTATGTACCCGAAGCTATACGCCAAGCACGTGGTAGTGAAATACGATGAAAAGAAATTGGGTTTTGCTTTTGGACCTGAATATGCCAAGTCCAAAGCGACACTCGTGAAAAAACTGAATGAAATGAATTCGCTCAAGCCTCTTCAATTTGACTCTGCTATGTATGACATTGCTAAATGTTGGGCCATTGAATCTGGAAAATTGGGCAAAATTGCAACGGGTAGGGTGAATTGTAAAGGCGGATACAGCTCAGAATGCTGCAGTTATGGTTTCAATAAAGCAATGGACATTGTTATGCAAATGCTTGTAGATTATAATGACCCAAATGCTGGTCACAGAAACATAATTTTCACATCTTATTTCAAAATGATTGGAGTCAAAGTTGCTCCACACAAAACGTACAAATACACCTGCGTTATGGACTTTAAATAAAAAAAGCCCCGAAGGGCTTTTTTTTTAGAATGCTTTTTTTATTTCGACACTTTCTCAGCAAGCTTTAATGCTTCGTAAAGATTTACTACTTTACCTGTCTTAGATAATTTTCCGAATTTGATTTTTGCATTTTCATCCCCAGGCATTACCACTTTCTTTTTCTTGTAGCTTACGCCAGACTCTAAAATAATGCTGCGCACTTGAGCACCAGATAAATTGGGATAGTAAGATAAGATAGCAGCTGCAACTCCAGCAGTTACTGGAGAGGCCATACTGGTACCACTTAGTGGTGCAAATTCGTTGTTCAATACAGTCGCATATACATCAACGCCGGGTGCGAAAATGTCTACAGTCTGATCTCCATAATTTGAAAAATCTGCGGCTAAATGGTCAATTGATGAGCTTGAAGCACCAATTTCCAACCAGGTACTACATGTTTTTCCATTGTCATATTTTGGAGTAGGGAAATTGGGTTTAACATCTGTGTCTTTGCTATCATTTCCGGCAGCATGTATCAACAAGACACCTTTCGACTCGGCATATTGAATGGCTTCGTCTACAACAGACTTGTAAGGCGAAAACGCTTTTCCAAAACTCATGTTTACAACTCGCGCTCCGTTGTCTGCTGCATAACGAATGGCGTTGGCAACGTCTTTATCGCGCTCATCTCCGTCTGGAACACAACGAATAATCATCAATTCGGCAGTGTTACAAATTCCATCCATTCCATCATTGTTGTGAACCGCACCTACAATTCCTGCTACGTGTGTGCCATGAAGCGCCTCTGGTCCGTCAATGTGGTTATTTCCATAAAAACGTTCTTTTGGGTCATTGTAGTTGTCTCCAACTATTCCTCTAGGATCGAACTCCAAATTGTACATGTAGCTCGATTGACCAGCGTAGTAATTTTTAATTTCTTCAATGACTGCTCTTGATCCACCAATTTGCTCAGCAATGGCTTTGTTTTGAATTTCTGCTTCTGTTTTTGGTTCATACGTCGCTAATTGCTCAGGCGTAAATTCTTTACCAAGAACGCTCTCCAATTGATCAAAAGCCGCATTAGCCATGACAATAAACTGATTTACCTGAACCTGCTCTTGTTGCATATTTGCAACGCGACTTTCAAAATCGGCCTTGATTGACATGTACAAGGCATAATCTTTTTGATCTGTTGCTGAAATTGAAGCAGCGTCTTTACCGTTAAATTTAGGGTGTAACGCTCTATAAATTCGTGTAATCTCTAGATTGTCTTGCGCAACATCGCCATCTTTTCCACCAATAAAACTCCAACCATGTACATCATCAACATATCCGTTCTTGTCGTCATCTATACCATTGTTTGGAACTTCATCTGTATTGGTCCAAATATTTTGCTTCAAGTCTTTGTGCCAAGTTTCTGAACCACTATCAATAATTGCAACAACAACTTTTGCCGGTTGCTTGCCTTTTGATTTCATGTACTCATGCGCTTTGTATGAGCTTACACCGGGAAAACCGTCAATTTTGTAATGAGCATGTTGCCATTGTGTCTTAATGTCGGCCTGCTGTGCCTGACCCAAAAGTGGCATGCAAGCTATCAATCCCAAACCAAGCATGTTTCGCGTTTGATTGGGAAGAGAAGTTAAAAAAGGGATGTTCATATGTACTTATTTGTATTTGCGAATTAAGGAAATAAACTTCGGATTATTGCACAAATAGAGAAAAAAATGAGTTTTCCTTCAGACCTTGAAATTGCACAAAAGTGCCAAATGAAGCACATCAAGGATATTGCTACAAAATTATCCATAGATTACAATGACATTGACCCTTATGGTAAATACAAGGCCAAATTGCCGTTACATCTAATTGATGAAAATTCAGTTAAAAAATCAAAACTGATACTTGTAACAGCTATTACTCCCACACCAGCAGGAGAGGGGAAAACAACTACTTCCATAGGTTTAAATGAAGGTCTGAATAAACTTGGAAAAAAATCGGTGGTGGTTTTAAGAGAGCCGTCATTAGGTCCTGTTTTCGGAATCAAAGGTGGTGCAGCAGGTGGCGGATATGCGCAGGTTGTACCTATGGAAGATATCAATTTACACTTTACAGGCGATTTTGCAGCTATTGAAAAGGCGAATAACTTGCTTGCCGCATTGATTGATAACAACCTTCAAAACAAACAAAACAATTTAGGTCTAGATCCAAGACAGATCTATTGGAAGCGTGTCATGGACATGAATGACCGTGCTTTGCGTAATATCACCATTGGTTTAGGTGGAACCGCAAACGGAATTCCAAGACAAGATGGATTCAACATTACACCTGCTTCAGAGGTCATGGCCATTTTGTGTATGAGTAACTCAATTGACGACCTGAAACAAAAACTGGGGAATATTTTCGTTGGATTCACATATGACAGAAGGCCAATTTATGCGAGAGATTTAAAAGCTGAAGGAGCAATGGCTCTTTTGTTAAAGGACGCCATAAAACCAAATCTTGTTCAAACCCTTGAAGGAAACTCTGCTGTTTTACATGGTGGTCCATTTGCAAATATTGCTCAAGGAACAAATACCATTTTGGCAACGAAAATGGGAATGTCGTTAGCAGACTACGTTGTAACCGAAGCCGGATTCGGTGCAGATTTGGGTGCCGAGAAATTCATGCATATCAAATGTGGTGCAGCAGGAATAGAGCCTCATGCCATTGTGCTTGTTGCGACCATTCGTGCATTGCGTCACCACGGTGGAGCAAAGAAAGAAGAATACAACACCGCAGACTTGACTCGAGTGCAAGCCGGATTTGCTAATCTTCAAAGGCACATTGAGAATTGCTCAAAATTTGGAATTCATCCTGTTGTGGCCATCAATCATTTTCCAACGGATACCGATGAAGAAATTAATTTTGTTATTCAGTCATGCGCAGACATGGGAATTGAAGCCATTGTTGCAAAAGGCTTTGCTTTTGGTGGTGATGGAATGACCAATCTTGCTGAAGGAGTTATTCGCTCCATAGAATCGGGTAAAAATAAATTCAAACGTTTGTACGACAATTCACTTACGGTAAAAGAAAAAATTAATGTGTTGGCAACTCAAATTTATGGAGCTGCCCAAGTGAATTACACGAAAGAAGCTGAAACCAATCTCAGAACCATAGATCGATTGGGATTAAGTGGATTGCCTATTTGTATGGCAAAAACACAAAAATCTTTTTCAGACGATGAATCAAAAATTGGAAGGCCCGAGAATTTTGTTGTCACTGTAAGAGAATTTGAATTTGCCGTAGGTGCAGGGTTCATCATTCCCATTTTAGGAGATATGATGAGAATGCCCGGGTTACCAGTAATTCCAGCGAGTGAGCATATGGACATTGATTCAAATGGTGTTGTCTCAGGGCTGTCTTAATGAAAGATTGGTTAGCATATGAAGTGCTGAAAAATAACAGTCACGTGCAAGACCATGTGGCTGTTGAAATACCTGTTCAACTCCTTCTAAACAAGGAGAAACTCACGATTTCCATGTGCTCTCCTTCAAAATTAGAGTCATGGGCTTTAGGACTTTTATTTACCGAAGGCTATATCACAAACAGAGATGATATCATTGCTGTTCAAGTTTCTTCGAATAAAACAACATTGGAAGTTGCTGTTGAAACCAAGTCAATTCAGAAACGAAGTAACTCCATGAGTTTGCTCAGTGTAACAGCTTGCGGTATTTGTGGAAAGACCTCTTTCGATGCTATTTCTGGAAAGGTTTTAAGTTCTTATAATCAGAGTTTTAACTCTTCTCAACTCATTGAGAAATTGACATTAGAGCAACCTGTGTTTAATCAAACTGGCGCTGTACATGCCGCAGGGATATTCAATCAAGAATTGAATATGTTAACCTCAGCTGAGGATGTTGGAAGGCATAATGCGGTTGACAAATGCATTGGAGATTTATTTCAATTGAATCAATTGTCTCAAGGAAGAATTTTGGTGGTAACGAGTCGGGTGTCATACGAAATTGTGGCAAAAGCATTTAAAGCAAATCTTGCAGTGATTGTTGCCGTTAGTGCCCCAACCTCATTGGCTATTGATATTTGTAAAGAGTTAGGTATTCATTTGTTTGGGTTTGTTAGGGGGGAGAGAGTTACCCAATACTGCTGAAGATTTCAGTATGAGTCTTGAATATTCTTTGTTCAAGTGCCCTATCTGTTGCTATCAAAAACATAATTGATTTTCCGAATTTCGCCAGATTGCCCAGATATTAAAAAGTTTTGTGCATGTCTTTCGCCAATGGTTTGTCTAATTTTTCGATTTAATTTGGAAACGGCTTGACTAAGGCTGTCATTGGTATTGAGAACGAGGTGCTTCATACGTTGCGTGCACTCAGAAAAGTCAGTTCTTCTTGTGCATTTTAAATAGCGTGCTGTTAGCTCTTCCAAATACTGAGGGAAATCTTGAAATTTTATACCGTTGGGATGGTCAAAGAAAAAAGAATAAACGGTTTTTTCAACGGGCGTAAAGGGTAATTCAATATTGAGCTCAGGAATGAAGAACTGATACGATTGATTATCCATAAACAAGGTGAACGGATTTTGCTTTGCGTAGCTATTGTTCATCATTTTCCAAATTTTCCTTAACTCATCTAGCCTGCGGTGCAGTTGATCAAGCATCAAAGAATTTACATGAGACTCCAACTCATTGGTGCAATAGGGACAAACATCGGCAGACCGAAACCGGTCAATGTAATCACTTTTTTTGGTCGCATAATGAAAAAGACAATAATTTGGGTGAAGTTCATGGGTGAAGTACATACTTGGAATAAACTGCATAAAAGCAAAATTCAAAAGCTCAAAACCAACCGGAAGAAAGCTGCTACTTAGTGCATCATCAATATTCGTATTGTCAAGAATATCGGTATTCAATTTCCTTTGGTTTTGAGAAGCGTAAGATTCAAAAACGCTATCCCATTTATTGATATTTATGAAATAAATAGAAGCGTCATCATTCAGCGTCCCTGACCATCCTTTACCGGGAATATCCGCTGCGGTTAAAACAATAATGACATCTTGATGATTTAAAGAGTTCTTTGCAATAAATTGTTCTGCTACACCAATGGCACTGCGCCGATTTACTGAAACCTGCGATTTGGTAATGATAGAACTCCGTTTTTCAGTATCATATTTAGGAACAGAAAAATATTCTAATGGATCATCTGAAAAATGTTTTTCATACATGACCGGTCCTTGTTGCTTATTTAAAAAATCAATGAGAACCTTTGAAAAGGAACTATCTTTATTTGTTTGGTCTGCAATTACGTGTACAATCATAGTTGGTAAATGAATCGCGCAAATTAGAATTTAATTAAGTTCAATTTTAAATGGCAAGCTTGACATATTGAAAACGAATAAAACCGATTTTTTCTTGTGCAAGCGAAATGTTGAAAATTAATATCGCAATGA
>VGFR01000082.1 GCA_016868835.1 Bacteroidota bacterium
GCCTTTTTCTCCACCGCTTCGATCTCTACTTTGCTGAATGTTATCGTCTGTTAAAACACCAAATACAATTGGCTTTTCAGATTGCAAGGCCACATCTTGTATACCTTGGGCAGTGGCCATACTTACAAATTCAAAGTGAGGCGTTTCACCACGAATAATGCATCCAAGGCAAATGACTCCTTGAATAGTTGATTGACCCGCCAACCATTTCGCACCAAGAGCCAATTCAAAACTTCCTGGAACATAATGTTTGTGAATGTTGTTGGGATTAAAACCAAAACGGAGCAAAGTTATCTTTGCTCCGTTGTATAATTCCTCTGTGATTTCAGTATTCCACTTCGCTACTACAATGGCTATTTCAATGTTTTCAACTTGATCAATTTCGAAAAACGTTCCGCTTGATAAGTTGGTAGTAGCCATTATCCTTGTGCCTTCAACATGTTCAACAACTTCTCAGCCTCGCCATAGAATGCAGCACGTTTGTCAGCGCCTTCCAAAGCCTTTTCCAAAGTTTCTTTTGCTTTGTCCTTGTTGTTTTGTTCCATGTATACACGAGCTGCTTTCAAATAGTACTCGCCGGCTAAGTAGTCACGTGTACCGTTGGCTTTAGAGGCCGCTGCAGCTTTTTCAAAATGCTTAACACCTTCATCTAAATTGCCCATTTCAACATGCATGTCACCGATGTTTCCAGTAACATAAACAGAAACGGCTTGATCATCAACATTAACTTGCTCAAAGTGTGATAAAGCAGCTCCGAAATCGCCTTTATCTCTATAGATAATTGCCGCACAATAGTGAGACAATTCAGCGGCAGGAGTGCCATCATATTGCGCAATGATTGATTCAAAACCTAAAGCATCATCTTTACCATTCAAGGCCCATTCCGTACTGTCAATCATGAAATAATTGTAGGCCTTCCAGAAAGCAACTTCAGCTTCGTGATTGCGAGGTTTAGCGTACGCATATTCGTAAGCGAAATAACTACCAAGAACAAGCACCAATGCAGCGCTCACATAGGTTATAGCTTTTCTGTATTTGTCGAAGAAATTCTCATCTTGCGATGAGGGCTTTACTTCTTCAGCCACTACATTTTGATCAAGGTTCTTTGCCATAATGATTTATTGAGGTGCGAAAATAAGGAATTTTTACCTTTGCTCCTCAAATCATGCAAAAACACACCCTCAAAAAGCTACAATTATTCCAATTTAAGGGATATTCCACAATTGAACTCTCCTTTCAAACGGGGTTCATTTGTTTTTTGGGGAAAAATGGCTCTGGTAAAACCAACCTTTTAGATGCCATTCATAGCTTGAGTCTATGCAAATCATATTTCTCTTCCATTGACCAAAACAGTATTCAGTTCAACACAGAACAAGGATCAGTTGTGGGTGACTATTTGGTCGATGATGAAAATGTTCGCATTGCGTATCAACTTTTCAAATCCAAAAAGAAAAGTGTTTCGAAAAACGGAAAAGCGTATGAGAAACTGGCTAGTCATATTGGTTGTTTGCCATTGGTTGTGGTTACACCTTATGATGTAGATTTAATTCGTGAAGGAAGTGAAATTCGGAGAAAATGGTTGGATCAATGCCTCTCCCAAACCAACAATAACTATCTGCAATCACTTATCCAATACAACAAAGTGTTGGATCAACGCAATGCGCTGCTGAAAAATCAGCGAATGCACATCACCGATGTAAAAGAGTTGCTGAGTGTTTATGATTCCAAATTGGTTGAATTGGGGAATTTCATTCACGGTGTTCGTAAACAATTTTTCATACAATTCACACCTTTGTTTCATTCCATTTTCGAACAAATCGGGGAACCGAATGAGGCGCCTAATCTTGTTTATGAAAGTGATTTAAATGAATTTTCTTTTGCATCACTCTTAGATCAAACACTTCAAAAAGACATTTATGCCGAGCGCACCACAGTGGGGGTGCATAAAGATGACATTGGTTTTGAATTGCAAGCACAACCCGTGAAAAAGTTTGCGTCACAGGGGCAACAAAAAACATATTTGCTGGCTTTAAAACTTGCCCAATTTGAATACACCAAAAAGCAACTTGACAAAGAGCCGTTTTTGTTGTTGGATGACATTGCTGAAAAATTAGATGAATTTAGATTGAAGGCCCTGTTTGATTGGATAACAAAACACACACAAACACAGGTATTCCTATCCGATACAGATGTTGAAAGAATTCCGAATGTGCTTCGCGAATTATGGGTATCTTTCGAAAGAATCATCATTGATCAACACGCGATTCATTCTCATGAAAAATACTAATACCTTTTCTTTGAAAGAAGCGTTGGCAGAGTGGATTGAACGATCGCCACTGAAACAACGCATTACTGAATCGAAAATAATTGAAGCTTATCAAGAAGCCATGGGACCTGTCTTGTTCAAGAAAACTAGAGTCATTCGTGTTGAAGGAAGAACCCTGCACTTGAAGTTTGACAGTGCACCTTTACGGGCTGAGGTTTTTAATTCTAGATCTGAGTTACTTCAGACCATTAATGAGAAATTTGTAGAGCCCGCTATAGATGAAATTCACTTGGGTTAAAGCTCGGGTTGGTAAGAAAAATTGCGAATGATTACCTCATGTTTTAGCCCGTTATTTGGCCCAACACCTTGGTATGGGATGGTCCACAAATTCATTCTCGCGTTGGTTGTATTTCCAGGTGAAGGAATTACAATAGGCTGTGACAATTGACCACCTTCTTCTTTCACTCGAGCCGGGTGATCTAAATCAAATGACCATTGTGCAATTGCATTTCCTTGGGCCAATTCACCCGCGTAACTCTTCCACGTTATGAGGGTATCTGACCACGTGAATTGATGGGTGGTAACACCATTTAAGACAGCTGGATCAACCTCCAATTCTTTCGTTCTTTCAGCATAAAAACTTCCAAAGCTCACGGGCTGAACAGAAAATGTTGTTGGTGAAGTACTGGAAATATCTCCCCATTTCGAAAATTCAATATCAACTTCTGAATTTCCGTCAGTATAAAATGTATTGTTATCCCAAGTAAATAAACCAAACACAACATTTTCAGAGAAACTCATTGGGTCGGCCTGTATGGTCCACGTGTATGTTCCAAAGCCCATGGTATCTTGTGAAATTACCTCAGATGAATACCATACATCATTGTGTTTGTCAATGGTTAAATGCAAATAACCGTTTTCATCGACCCAAACATCATCATACAACCTTGAAAAATTATTTGGTCCTGGTCCCACAGGCACTAGGCTGTATTTCACATCCCAATCTCTTCCTGCAAAAGTCACTACATCTCCCTGTCTGCCGAGAACATCTTCAGGATCTGACTGCTTGCAAGAAGCCAATGCTAATACAAGCATGAATGTAAAAATCGTCTGCTTCATTTCAATTCTATTCTTTGTGTAAGTTGGTCTATTGTAATTTGAAAAAATCCGGCCTCAAAAGTGGGTTCAGCGTCAGCACCAATAAATTCAAAATCTTTTTTGTTTAACCTAAGAACCACTTCCTTCATTTCACCTGGAGCTAATTCAATTTTCTCAAAGGCCTTTAATTTTTTCACCGCGGGAGTAATACTCGCTACTTCATCTGTTACAAAGAGTAAAACCGATTCTTTTGCTGCTCGGTAACTCCTGTTTTGAACATTTACTTTTACTATAATTTCATCTTCACAAGAAACGCTTAAATTGGAATATTCAACTGTAGAATAAGATAATCCATGTCCAAATTCCCATTGCGGTTGAAAGGCGCTGTTACCAAAATTTTTATCGAAGGACTCGGTATACTTATGGTCATAAGTTGAGGTTCCCACCTGATACTTGGGATAAGTAAATGGAAGTTTCCCACTTGGATTCACATCGCCAAATAAAATATTCGCTAATGCATCTCCACCAAAGTCGCCGGGTTGATAAGCCATTACAACCGCCGAACAACCGTCAACTATCTCACGAACAATGCGCGGTCTGTTTTCAACCAACACCAACACAACTGGCTTACCTGTCAACTTGAGCATTTTTACATACTCTTGCTGCGCCTTTGGAAGTTCTAAATCGTAAATGTTTCCTGGCAATTCTGTGCTTGGCAATTCACCCACACAAACCACAATAACATCGGCATTCATTGCCATTTCCAACGGATCACCATTCATATTGTTCATGGTTTCTAAACCACACACTTCATTGAACGTAACATTCTTATTCTTGCTAAGAAGCGCCTCATAAATGGTGTTCTTCGAAGCATCATCGAATTGCGCATCTGTTCCCTGCCAGGTGCGTGTCCAAGCTCCATTCAACATCGTCATGGAATTTGCTGCCGGACCGGTAACAAAAATCTTCGCATCCTTCCTCAAAGGCAGTATGTCTAGGTGATTTTCAAGAAGCGTAATGCTTTCCTCTGCTGAGCGCAAAGCCGCGGCCTTGTGTTTATCTGAAGCAAATTCAGAAAACGTTGCAGTGCCTGGTGGCATGGCGTTTTCGAACAATCCCAACTTATTTTTCGTTTCCAAAATTCTTCGAACACTTACGTCCAATCGCTTTTCAGAAATTCTTCCCTCCTTAACCAATTCAATTAAATACGTGGTGAAGTCGTAGTCATTCGGAACCATGCACATGTCTATTCCTGCCATAACAGCTCGATATGTCGCTTCTTTCAAATCAGCCGCAACGCGATGGTTCTTCACCAACTTAATAATGTCTTCCCAATCAGTGACTGCTAATCCTTTAAAGCCCATTTCTGTACGCAATAGATCAATTAATATCTCTGGATTGGCATGCACTGGAATTCCATTGATCTCACCACTGTTAATCATCACTGTTAATGCGCCTGCATCTATAGCGGCTTGAAAAGATGGACGATAAATTTCACGCAATTCAATGGCTGATATTATTGCAGGGGTTCTGTCGAATCCTGAACGAGTTCCACTGTAGCCCAAGAAATGTTTCATGCAAGCAGCTACATGTTGGTCATCTACAACAGACCCGTTGCCTCCCTGGTATCCACGCACAAGCGCGCTGCCGAAGACACTACATACGTAGGGATCTTCACCAAAGGTTTCAAAAAAGCGCGACCAGTTTTTGTTTCTGCCCACGTCTAAAACCGGAGAGAAATTCCAAGGAATACCTGCAGCGCGCGTTTCGTAAGCGGTAATTCTGCCTCCCTCTTCTGTAAGATTGGGATTAAACGTAGCTGCCTGGGCCAATTGTTGCGGAAATAACGTAGAGCCCGACACATAGTTCGCTCCGTGAATAGCATCTATACCGTACAGGACGGGAATCTTTAATCGTGATTCAGTCGTTGCCATTTTCTGAATGCTCCCAATGATTTCATGCCATTGTTTGAGCGGATAAGCATGACCACCACAATTCAAAATTGAACCAACATGATAATTCAAAATCGCCTTTTCTAACTTATCTTGTTGAATGTGATGTGGTTCAACCAGTTTATAGATCTCACCTTCACAGATTACATCTAGGTTCAACTGAGTCATTTGTCCAACCTTCTCCTCTATCGTCATTTGTTTCAGGAGTTTCTCTACTCTAGATGACGCTTTTTGGGCGGTGCAAGCCGGGAGCACATAAAGCAAACAAAATGAAAGAATCCAGAACCTTCTCATAACTTATTCAAATGAAACAATTTTTAATGACCCCCAAGAGGCTGGCTTGTTATAGAAGTTTTCATCATTAACGGCCGACCAACGTTGCTGTTCCTCTCGGTTAGAATTTGACAAGGCCATGTCCAGAGCAAATTCAAAATTATAATTTCCACCTACTTTCCATGGACTCACTTTTAAGTCGCTCCAAGCTAGCTTCACCTCTGCAATTTGCCCTTCGCTGGTTTGTTTAGAAACAACCTCAGCGGGAATTGTCTGGTTTGAAGTCCAATCAAAGCAAGCGTATGGAGCGGCCAATTGAATGCCAAGGTGTTTGTCAGATGCGTATAAGAATGGCCTATTTGCTAAAAGATTTGACTCTGTAGAAAACGCAATCTCCAAAGCGTCGCCATTCCAAATATCCTTCCCGGTTTGCGAATTTACTGGCTGCGTTTTGTCTCTATTGACCAAACCGAAATACACATATTCGTTGTCATAGTATACATATAAAGACCCCATGGTAACTTGAACATATCCCGAATATTCATTCGGTTGAATTACACCATCAACTTTTCCGCTGTGTTTTGTTGAACGCGAGGGATTCTGCAAAACAAGTGTTGGTTTCACGGGAGCGACATAGGGAACGATTTGAATTTCGTCTATATAAACAGTACCGCTTGATTCAAATTGAAAGATAAGCTGCTTAACGGAGGAACCGTCCATATTCCACTTCTCGAATGCAAAATCAACAAGTGGTATCATAAATTCATTCCAATCAGTGGTCACCTTTCCCCCTTTGACATATTTACCTGTTAGACCTAACCATGCCTGTGCTCCAGAGAAGTCTTCCATACACAAGGCCCACGGAAGTCCGGAAAACTCACCTTGATCTGCTTTCACGCGAAAAGACAAGGCAGCATTATTTTCAACTGAAACGAGGTCCTTGCCTGTCCAATTTCCCCAGCCAATTCCAAGACCCAACCACGGACAATCGCCCGCTTGCTTGTTCCATGTTATTTTCATTGCACCAGAGCCGGCATATTTTTCAATAGTCTCAGGACTCACTTGAAGACAAGCGTTGGCTTTTGTAAACCAAACTTCTGATGACATGTTGTCTTGAAAAACATGAGGAAGAGAAAGATTCAATCCGTTTGTTGACGCATGGTCCGTTTCTACTCTATCATACAACCCCAGATTCTTTACTGAGACACATGAAAACAGCAGAATTGATCCAAAAAATAATTGTATCAGTCGCATGAGCGTTAAGGAATTAATTCAGACCCTTCCGTAAATATGATATAATCCATCCAAGCCTTGGAATATCCTGAAGTTGGATTCGCTAGCATGAGCACAGAAATTTTCAATAATTTGTGTGGTTCATGAATTCCATTGCCCAATGCAGCAGATGCCGCACCATTCACCAGTGTTGGAATTTGATCATAACGCTGAGATATTTGCGACCAACCTGCTTCTGTCAATTGTACTTGTACGGAATACATGTCTTCATTACCCTCTGTGAACATACCATCACCGTTATCATCTTCTCTGAATTGAAATAAAACTAATCCATTGTTTATTCCATCTGGCTTGTATACCATGGTGTTGAAGAAAAGATTTGACGGATTATCTGTAAGATTATAAGTTGGTGCTCCATAAGCAGATCCCGGCATATCAACCAAGCCAATTAACCAGTCCCATGAGACCGTACCTGCCATTTCGTAATACCTGCTACCTTGCGCTGCGCTGTTATTCGTTTGTACTTGGAAACTCATATTCGCTCCAGATTGAACAAATGTGCTCCATCCGGGATTCCATCCGTTTTCAAAATCAGCAACTACAAATCCATCGTAAACTCTGGATCCAACTATTTGTAAAGTGTCACGCAGCGTGTCCTGGACATTCAGCATGGTTAACTCTACCGCACAAGATTCAATTTTAAACATGGGCAAATCTGTGGTAGTTCCGTTCCAAGTGGCCGTTGATGCATCAATCATGTTCGAGAAACCCTCGAATCTTTTCACTGCTCCGGAACTAAGGCCCTTGACTTCAATTTTCCAGTTCACGTTTTTAGAAAAAGAAGCTGTAAAAAACGTATTTTGTCCTTGAGAGAAATCCACATTTCGATTTGAAATATCGAGGTCATTGATGAGCACAAAATCACCGTAAAGATCATTCAATGAAGGCCCGTCGAATTCTTCATCAACTTTACAAGCGCTCAAAAGAACAATTGTTAGGGCTAGGAAATAAATACTTCTGTTTTTCATATTAAAAATTCATTTGGTACAACAACATAAACTGATTGACTGAATAATTCTGAGGCACTGCTAGGTCATTGATATTCTTGAAAACACCATAATTAGCAGATAAACTTGATTTATCAGAAAATCTGTAGCGAATACCTGCTGAAGTCATTTGTTCTTTTCCTTTCGCGGTCCATTCTTGGAAGTTATAAATCTGGGTGTAGTTGTTTCTGATAGACATGAAATCGAATCCGTCAAATTGAACCTGCTGAAAACCGAACAAGACATCCCATTGATTTCGAATTTCAAACTCAATACCTACAGAAGCCACCGTCGTATTCAAATTAACCGTTGGCACTTCTGCTTCTCCGGCTCGTTTTGTCTGATCTTTTCTGAAACTGGCACTGATATGAAAAAGTCTATTCACGTCTTTTCGAAGCACATTTAAATTTGCATCAACAAGGAACATGGTCCTATTGAATTTTCTTGGCAATGTTGTTCCTTCGCCTCTCGTCTCTTGCAACATAAATTGCTGGGCTC
>VGFR01000083.1 GCA_016868835.1 Bacteroidota bacterium
TGTGGCCGTATCTGCGCATGACCATCCCGGATTGGCAATTAACGTTATGGTGTAATCTCCTGGTCCGGGATATGTGAATGTAGGATTCTCAACATTACTTGTATCATAAACCTCGAACGGAACTCCAAAATCCCAGTGCCAAAAACTTGAATTCGTGCTTTCATTCGTTAAGCTAACGGTTAGTCCATTGCAAAAAGATGTTTGTTCAGGCACGGCCGCTAATATGGACGGATCACAAATGGTTACGTTGAATTGAAAGGTTCGTCGGGTTGTACTTAAGTAAACACCGTTTCGATATTCTTCCGCGCAAACTGTAATTGTATATTGGCCAAGAGCGGTTGCAGTTCCTTCAATCTGACCTGTCACTGGATCAATAGTAAATGCTGGATTACTCGTAATGGGATATGTTGGTGAAAAGCCCGGGCCATAATTCAACAAACCATAAGGCGGATTATTTGGTGGGGCTGGAGCAGGGGCAGTAGGGTCTGAGAACAAATAGGGAGCGCAGAGAGAATATACAATTTGGTCGCCATCCGGATCGGTTGCATTGTGGTCAAAGGTGAACTCTGCATCTTTACATAATGCTGGTGGGGGGAAATTGGTGAAACGAGGACTGGAATTTGTGCCGTTCAATTCATTACTTCCCGGCACATGAGCTGAGTATGAAACGCCTAAATTTTGTGGTGCAGTGAGATTATCAATACTCGGTTGAAAGCAGCAGCGCTGATGAACCAACGTGTACCCTCCTGCCACAGGCGGCAGTGTTATTGTTCCGGAATAAATGGCCTGTTCCACACAAACGTCAGGAGGTAAAATAAAACAGGGGTTGTCTAAAACAACCGGAATTGTAGTGACGTTGGTTGAAATTAAATTTATAGAAATTTCCGTAAATAGGCCGTTGCTGTTTGTATAAAATGCCCCGATTGAAACGGCAGCATCGAAATCTGTACCGTTGGTATTGTTGGGACCACAGTCTCTGAAAATTTTTAAAGTAACTGTATAATTGTTCCCGCCAATGTGCGAATAGTACAATTCTCCGCCAATCAAATGGCTTGCAGAACTATAGAATGACAAGAACAAGAATACAATTCCTGTTAAGATTATTTTCATTCCCGACTTATTTTGCATGCCTAGCACGAAGATAAGGATGATACAACTTTACGAAAAGTTGCATCATTCATAAAACTTCGAAATTCTTACAAGTCTAATGTAATTTTGTTTCATGGATCAATTGTCACATGTTCAGCCGAATGGCAAAGCTCAAATGGTAGATGTAACTGCAAAAGACGCCACCTTTCGCACGGCTAAAGCGGAGGGTAAAGTTCTGTTGCCGAAAATAATTTTGGACTTGTTTCAAAACGGTGAATGGAATTCACCAAAAGGCGCTGTCATTCAAACAGCCAGACTTGCAGGTATTCAAGCTGTTAAGCAAACAAGTCAATTGATACCCTTATGTCATCCACTCATGGTTTCTTTCATTGATGTACAAATGGAAATTGTTCATGATGGAATCTATATCTGTTCAGAGGTCAAATGCACCGGTCAAACAGGCGTTGAAATGGAAGCTTTAACGGGTGTTAGCGTTGCAGCTCTTACCATTTATGATATGGTTAAAGCACTCTCTTTCGAAATTGAAATTTCGAGTATTGGGTTAATTGAAAAAAAAGGCGGTAAGTCAGATTTTAGTCGGAAATGAGAACATTGCTATCAAAAAATCATTGGCATAAGCGTGAGTTCGCCATTTACGGAACAACCTGTGAAGAGGTCAGCAGTTTATTCGATAAAATTACTCGTGCAGCAAATCAGAGTTTGGTATTGGTTGATGCAGAACACCAGATTTCAGACGAAATTTCGAATAAGTTGACTACGCAAACAAATGGTTTTTCTATTACTCAAGAACGGCCTCTCAATAGCACAACATTGGCGAACTATGGTGGTGCGGTTGTGAATGGAAATCATCATACTGCATCTGCCCAAATCATTGTTGCGAACGAAAAGAAAAAAGAAAGTTTGTTGAAACGAAGAGACCAACTGACGAACGTTGTGGCCATCATTTGTAATGAAAATACAGGGCTTCCAGAATATCTTCAAGAATTCAACGGAAGTGAAACGAAGGTGTATACTGAGTCTGAGTTTTTAGGGAGTTTTATTCCATTTTATTTCGCTGTTCCAAAGCTGAACATGTTGATTTTAGTTGGTGGCGAAAGTAAGAGAATGGGAGAAGATAAGGCAGTATTGAAATACAACAATGAGGTGCAGTTAGATAGAATCATTCAGTGGGCCAATCAACTGGAATTGAAACCCTATTTATCGGTGAGAGAGAGTCAACAACAGTGGGGAGATTCATTTGGTGTTGAGACCATTCCTGATCTTTTGAAAAATGCGGGTCCGTTGGGTGGAATTGTCTCCGCCATGAAATTCAATTCAAACAGCGCCTGGCTCGTTATAGCTTGCGATTTGCCTCTGATGAATGTGAAGCATTTATCTGCATTGATTAAAATGCGTAATCCAAGAAAAATGGCGACGTGCTTTAGATCACCCATGGATGGCGGACCAGAGCCGTTAGCAACAATCTATGAACCCGCTGCCATGCATGCATTGATAGCATGGTGGGCGAATGGTTTTCAATGTCCAAGGAAAATGCTATTCAATTCAGAAGTTGAAATAATTGAGCCGAATGATAATTCGGTTTTAATGAATGTGAATACGCCAGAAGAAAAGAAAATAGCAGAATCAAAATTGTAATTCATTCAGTGGAATAACCATACTTCTTACAATGCTTCCATTCTCATCTTTTATAGCACATTCTATGGTAGTGTTGGCCCCTTGCCAATTGAATTTCAACTCACCGAAATTGGGTTGATTAAAGGCATCGAAAGTTCTGTATTGGTTGTCTGCTATACCGCTGTTTTTCTGATTCAAGGCGCTTGAGGTTATGTCGTACAAGGGATAGCAATTCGGATACAAGCGTTTCGAACACTCAGCATAGTGCACATCACCGCTGATAAATAAAACACCATTTGCTTGTGTATTCACAATGGTCTGTGCCATGCGCTCTTGTTCCAATGGGAAATTGGCCCATGATTCCATGCCGTTGTATTCGGTTCCAAATTGGGTTGAGGTACAAACAATGCGCACATCGGCAGGTTGCAGGAATTGATTGCCCAACCAATTCCATTGATCTTCCCCCAATATGGTTTTAGATGTAGTGTACATCTGCACATAATCGTTGTCATTATTTTCTTCAAGTTCAGATCGAAAAGTGCGTGTGTCGAGCAGTATAATTTGCACGAGATGGCCATTTGATCCAAAGTAGCGAACTTCATAATTACCGTCATGTTGAAAGCGTTCACTACTTGCCGGAACTTGCCAAAATTCTAAAAAAACCGATTTCGATTCTTTTTTCATCTTATACTCATATCCTACATCATTCCACCCATAATCATGATCGTCCCATACAGCTAGTATCTCTGAAGAAGCACACAGCCGCTGGAATTCAGGCTTGCAACTCAGAACGGCATATTTGTTTCTTAACTCATCGACACATTTAGTATCTCCATAAACATTATCTCCCAAAAAGATGAAAATATTGGGGTCTTGATCTGCGATCACATCTAAGATAGGAGATGGCTTGTATTCGCGCATGCATGAACCAAATTGAATATTAATCAACGTATCTTCAGTATACTCACTGCGCATGCGAGCACAAAATTCGGTTTCATAATGCGTACAAGAACTCAAATAAAATGTGCAAAGCAGAATAGATATTGATAGGTATTTCATCATTCAATAAAAAGTAAAAGACCGTGAGCGTAAGCCGGGTTCTGTTTTAGTTCATCATTTATCTCTGCGACCTACCCTCCGAGATTGAGCGAGCAACTCTCCAAACAGAACGAATCTGTTTACCCCGGTTTATTTGGTCTTACAGCCCGCAAGGGTTACCAAGCCATTCTTGTTACCAAGAGATGCGGTGGTCTCTTACACCCCCATTTCACCCTTACCCGAAGGCGGTATATTTTCTGCGGCCCTTTCTGTCTGTTCAATTTACATTGAACATCCCTCACTTTTCACAAGGTACGGCGCTCTGCGCTGCCCGGACTTTCCTCTCATTTTTCAATGAGCGATGAATCCTCTTCGGTCTTTGGTGCAAAGGTAGTACATTCGCATGAGACGTTAACCGAAATAAGAAGAGAATGAAGCAGCTTATTAAGCTCTTACACCCGAAATTTCAAAAGTTAATTTTGGATTATCCTGTTGTGTTTAAACCCAGGTATGGGCATGGGTTATCTCCCAACGCATTGTTGCAGAATATAATTTCACAAACAGATGCAGCCTATTTTGAAAGTTTGAATAAATGTCTTGATTATGTTTCAGTCTTTCAAGAATGGTCATTGGAAAAGGAAAATGAAAGCAGACCTTTTTGGAACAATAAGTTTCTTCCAGGACTTGATATGGTCTCGTTATATACTTTGTTGGCTAGTAAAAAACCAAAACGATATTTAGAAATTGGATCGGGAAATAGCACGAAAGTGGCTCATGAGGCTAAATTGAAAGAAAACTTAACTACTGAAATTATTTCTGTAGACCCTTTTCCACGCGCTGAAATTGACAATTTAGCGAATGTGGTCATTCGCGAGCCGTTCGAGAATACATCATTGTCCATTGCAGAAAAACTAGAAGCTGGAGATTTTTTATTCATAGACAACTCGCATCGGGTACTTCCGAATTCAGATGCTACAGTCTTTTTTATGGAGGTGTTACCCGACCTGAAGAAAGGTGTCATTGTTCAAATACACGACATCTATTTACCCTATGATTACCCGCAGTTTATGTGTGATCGATTCTATTCAGAACAATACACACTTGCTGCGTTCATCCTTGCAAATCCTAATAAATTCAAAACAATCTTACCCAATTATTACCTTTCGCAGCACAAAGACTATGGTCAATTCGAAAATGCGTTTTGGCAGCAACTTCCTCGTAGAATTGAGCGCCATGGTGGTTCATATTGGATAGAAATTTCCGAATAATTATGATTGAAAATAGAAAGAAAATTCAGAATGCGTGGGCCATGTATGATTGGGCCAATTCTGTGTACCCACTTATCATCTCATCAGCCATATTCCCTGTGTTTTATACCAAGGTTACAGAGAAAAATTTGGGAGGTGTAGTCCATGTTTTCGGGTCCGAACTTTCAAACTCAGTTTTCTACGCATTCACAATTGCACTCTCTTATTTGGTCGTGGCCATGTCATCACCAATACTTTCAGGTATGGCAGATTACTTCGGAAATAAAAAACGATTCCTGCAAATCTTTTGTGTTCTCGGTTCAAGCTCAACCATGATGTTGGTGTTCTTTGATACTTCTAACATAATGCTTTCAATGATGTATTTATTTTTCGCAAGTATAGGATTTTGGGGAAGTTTGGTTTTCTACAATGCATATCTCCCAGAAATAGCAACGGTTGAAGAACAAGATCGTGTAAGCGCCAAAGGTTTTAGCCTCGGATACTTGGGTAGCTCAATTTTACTCATTGCAGTCATTGTTCTATTTGTTCTAAAGGGGACAAGGATTTTTGATGATATCCGCTATGCATTTGTTGTAGTGGGAATATGGTGGCTGTTTTTTGCGTTTTTGTCTTTTTCGAAATTGCCCAATTCAAATAAATCGGAATTGAGTGGGAAATTTTCACTTGGAAGTGGATGGAAAGAATTAAAACTTGTAATGAAAGATATTGCTGGAAGAACTCAGTTGAAACGCTTTTTATACAGTTACTTTTTCTACAACATGGGAGTTCAAACCGTCATGATTATGGCAGTGACTTTTGCTGCAAAATCAGTCATTTGGGAGAATGATGCGGTTCGTGAGCAAAGTTTGATTATTAGTATACTCTTAATTCAATTTCTAGGAATTGCCGGAGCATTTATCATGTCGAGATTTGCTAGAAAATTCGGAAATTTATCAATCATTCGCCTAACTATTTTTTTCTGGATCATCTTATGCATTTGCGTTTGGCAATTTGTGTATTGGCCTATTCAATTTTTTGTGGTGGCAGGAAGTGTGGGGTTGATTATGGGTGGAATACAGTCCATGTCTCGCTCTACATATTCTAAAAT
Source organism: Bacteroidota bacterium (assembly GCA_016868835.1). Taxonomy (GTDB): domain Bacteria; phylum Bacteroidota; class Bacteroidia; order Flavobacteriales_D; family Sanyastnellaceae; genus CAIZGX01. The sequence continues at coordinate 6,118 of VGFR01000083.1, forward strand.
GCTCCCTGAAACAAAAGATCACGCTTCGTATTTCAGTTTTTATGATTTTAGTGAGAAAATTGGCCTCACCTTGGGGACCGTTTCTTTTGCTTTTGCCGAAGCTGGAACTGGTAATATTCGTAACTCGGTAATTCCAATTTTAATCTGTTTCGTTTTGGGATTAATTCTCTCATTCAGAATCCCGAAAAGTGACGTAGTGAATTAACGCAGAAAAAGACTAAACGTAATTCCGAATAACATGGCTATTTTTAGTACTGTACTTGAAATGGAGTACCCCCGTTTTGTTCTCGAAAAAAGTAAAACAATGAGCGCCGCTGACAGTGGAATAAAAATGAGCGCCACATAAATTTGTTTCACCCAACTTTGTGCGGAGCTCAAATATAAAAGCCATGCTACACCGGCAATGAATAGGGTTGTGAGCAAGCTGAATAACGACAAGAGTTTCGCAACCCCAATACCACTTTTTACAGCAACCGTCTGGTAATTTCCAACGGTGTCACCCTCAACATCTTCAATGTCTTTAATAATTTCTCGAGTCAAAGAAATGAAGAACGCAAAAAGAATGAAAACGAATGTCCAGCTTTGAACAAGCCAATTAGCCTCACGAATCACCTCAGGCCATAAGGCCCAAAGTGGAATAATAGCGATGCAAAAGGAGACTGCCATGTTTCCAACCAGATACATTTTTTTTAAATAGGGTGTGTAAATAGTCAATAGAAAAATGATGAATGGAGTGATCACAATGGGCATCCAAGAGTGAAGTATTTTCGATGCAGCAAAAGCACAAATCAACGCAACGAAATTGGTTAAGACGTGGGCTAGTATAACCACTCGTCTTTTGATTTTTTTATCAATTGAAAGCTGATTGGGTTTGTTTACTGCGTCGACCTTTTTATCAAAATAATCATTAATGAAATTTCCCGCTGAGGCAGTCAAGAGAATGGTTAAAAGTAAAAAGCCATGTCCCAAGAAAGAGTCGAATTGAAAGGTAGAGTGGAGACGTGAACCAAGTCCAAAATGAAAGCAAACAAAGGTATATCCGATCAACAATAGGTTGATGGGTCTACTCATTTGAAAAAGCGTGAAAAACACGTTGGGTTTGTTTTCAGCGGGATGACTTGTTTCTTGTGTATTCATTTGCTCGAAAATAAGCATATTAACAGCTTGATAAGGAAATTTATCGCAGTAGTTATGAAGATTGTACGCAATGATTTTTAGCTTCGCGAAATTCCAAATTACACGCGGTATGCAAATGGTCGATCTTCAAGGACAGTACAATCGAATTAAATCAGAAATGGATAAGGCTGTGCTAGATGTTTTAAATCACGGTCAATTTATTAATGGTCCTGAAGTACAGGCATTCGCAAATGCATTGTCTGCTTATATGCAAGGCGCACATGTTATTCCTTGTGCCAACGGAACAGATGCGCTGCAAATAGCCATGATGGCACTTGATCTGAAACCTGGCGATGAGGTTATAACTTCAGCATTTACCTACGTTGCAACCGCGGAAGTAATCGCATTACTCGGTTTAACTCCTGTTTTAATAGAGGTAGACCCCCATTTTTTCACTATTGATCCTACCGCATTAGAAAATGCCATTACAAATCGCACCAAGGCCATTGTGCCCGTTCATTTATTCGGACAAGCAAGTAACATGGAGGCAATCATGGGAATTGCAGCGAAGCATAATTTATATGTGGTTGAGGATAATGCGCAGGCCATTGGTGCAAAGTATACGTTTTCAAACGGAGTACAAAAACCGGTAGGCACCGTTGGACACATCGGAACTACCAGTTTTTTTCCATCCAAAAACTTGGGATGCTATGGCGATGGTGGTGCAGTGGTGACGTGTGATGACCAATTGGCAGAGAGAATAAAGATGATTGCAAATCATGGTCAGCGCGTGAAATATGTGCATGACGTTGTGGGCGTTAACAGCAGGCTAGACACCCTTCAAGCGGCTGTTTTGCTCACGAAATTACCGCATTTGAATGAGTATATTCACGCAAGGCAGCAAGTAGCTGCAGCTTATAATGAGGGGTTCAAAGAATTGAAAGCCATTGTCTGTCCCGCTGAAGCATCATATTCTACTCACGTCTATCATCAATATACCCTTCAAATTAAAGGCGGAAGAAGGGACGAATTAAAA
>VGFR01000084.1 GCA_016868835.1 Bacteroidota bacterium
TACATGAAAAACCGGACTGGGTGCAATGCAGAAAGACCTTAGACAATATCATAACAAAGGTGAAAGATCCTGCTGTGGTAGAGCGGGCAAGGCAAATGAAATTGCAATTGGAAGAATTGGAAAATCCAAGATCTGCAGATCCAAATACTTTAGATCCATCAGAAAATGAGTCAAACGAAGAATTTAACGAAAATGAATAAGTACAGCCTCACATTAGCGATGCTACTTGTGTTCACCGGAGTAGCCTTTTCGCAAGATACGTTGCAAGGAAGTGCGAACTTTTATGGAGACCTTAAACTCTTCCTTCGCGATGCAAATAAAATTTCAACCCAACCATTCATTCTTAATCCAATGGATGAGGGTACGTTCACTGTGCAATACAGAATGCTTCCCACAAGAACCATCGCCACCACCAATCCAACGGTAATTCAAGGAGGTTCCTTTCCGCTAGAGAAAAAACTGTTGAAGTTGCAAAAGGGGTCTCTTGATTTAGCATTTGGTTCCTATCTGACCCCGCAAGTGAATGCATACTACACAGACGGTAGGTCCAAGAAAGGAGATTATGGAATATGGTTACATCATCAAAGTTCCAACTCGAATATCACATTAATTCCGAACAGAGATATTCCAACTACGTACAGTGAAAATGCAGCCAAGTTGTGGGGTAAGCGCTTTTTTAAATCAACAGTAGCAAGCGGACAAATCAACTGGAATCGCAATATGAATCACTGGTACGGAATAGATTCGTTGGTTGTAGATTCATTCGCAGATTTTTCCGCCCTGAAACAAATCATGAGTAAGTATCACGCCGACTTTGGTTTAGCTACTTTTAATAAAGACAGTGCAGATTTGAATTGGTGGGGAAAGGGCGGCTACACACTGGGTATGAATCAGGTTGGCGGTTCAGAACATTTCGTTCAGGTGAATGCCGGGGCAAGCAAGCGCGTAAACACAGAAATATTCAGTGCAGATTTTGGATTGTCTTACAACCGATTTAATATTTTTTCGGCCAATTGGTCAAGAGATCTTCCGAATACAACCATTGATGGAAATTTTGATCTGGAAGACCGTTATTTCGACAATGCAGTAATTAAACTTGTTCCCACAGCGCAGACCGTTTGGAAAGATTTACGCGCAAAAGTGGGTATGGGGTTGTACGTACAATCCTATGGTCAAAGAAGAGCTTTCTTTTATCCCATTGCCGAATTGAGTTACAATATACTAGACGGTCTCATTGTGCCATATGCCGGTATTAAAGGTTCTTTAGACCACACAACGTACATGAGTCTGCAAGACAGAAATCCGTTTGTAATTACCCAACCACAACTGATGAATCAGAACAATAAGTTGCAAGTTTATGCCGGTGTGAATGGGACCATTGCTCGTAACGTGAATTATATGACCGGTTTCGAAATGAATCGAGTTCAGAATTTTGCTTTCTTCGTAAATGATTCTGTTTTCTCTTTTGGAAATCAAATGGGCGTTGAATACGGCACCTTAAACAGCATCAAAGGAAAGGGCGAGATAGAAGTACTCGGAGGCTCGAAATGGGAGGCGAAATTAGGTGGAAGTTACACCTACTTTGAAACCCCAGATCAAGACCATGCATGGCATCAGCCCAATTTGAACATTTACACCCAAGGGACTTACCGTTTAAATGAAAAATTGAAATTCTCATTGGGAGCGCAATACATTGGAGAGCGTTGGGTAAAATCGTACACCCCTGTGCTCAATCAAACAGCCAATTCAGACAATACATACACCTATAAATTAAAAGCATATATTGATGTCAACGCACGTGTGTCTTTCGTGTATAACTCTAGACTTAGCGCATATGTTCAAGCCAACAATGCCATAGCTCAGAAATATGCCATTTGGGGTGGGTTTCCCGCTCAACGAATACAGGCATTCATGGGCGCAACTTACTCATTCTAGGACACTTCATTTTTTGTTAACGAAATGTTCATAAAAGGGAGGGGGTTAGAACCCCTTTTTCTTTGACTAGTCGAGGCTTCAAGCTAAATTTGTATGGCTTGTAAAAATGGGCGTTCAGCCCTTTTTTTTCGCAATAAAGAATTGAATTATAAAATTTAGAAATAGTTAGATTATGAGTGAAATGGATCCCAATCAATTAGGAGAATATACCGCCGACAATATTCAGTCGCTGGAAGGTATGGAGCACGTGCGTATGCGCCCTGCAATGTATATTGGCGATATAAGCACACGTGGTTTACATCACTTGGTTTATGAGGTGGTTGACAACAGTATTGACGAGGCATTGGCCGGTTATTGCGATACGGTAAAGGTGATCATCAATGAAGGAAATAGCATAACGGTAGAAGATAACGGTAGAGGTATCCCGGTTGACATGCACAAAAAGGAGGGTGTTTCTGCTCTTCAAGTGGTAATGACCAAAATTGGAGCCGGCGGTAAATTTGATAAAGGATCGTACAAAGTATCTGGAGGTTTGCACGGTGTGGGTGTAAGTTGTGTGAATGCACTTTCTACGCGCATGAGAACAGAGGTGCATCGCGATGGTAAGATTTATGCTCAAGAATATGGCATTGGTAAGCCACTCTTCGCTGTGCGTGAAGAGGGAACAACCGAAAAGCGAGGTACTGTTCAAACATTCCAACCCGATGCTACCATTTTCGATGTTACAGAATACAACTATGACACATTGGCCAATCGTTTACGTGAATTGTCTTTTTTAAATAAGGGCATTCGTTTAACATTGACCGATGCTCGTGTGAAAAACGAGGATGGAACTCCCAAGTCGGAAGAGTTTTATTCCAGTGCCGGATTAATTGAAATGGTGAAGTTTCTTGACGAAAGCCGACCTTCAATTTTAGGTGGGGTCATTCACATGGAAAGAACAGATGGTGCAATTCCTGTGGAAGTGGCCATGACATATAACGATACATACAATGAGAATGTTTTCAGCTATGTAAACAACATCAATACGCACGAAGGTGGTACGCACTTGCAAGGATTTAAGCGCGGTTTAACAAGCACCTTGAAAGACTACGCAGATAAAAGTGGGCTACTTGAAAAAGCGAAAGTTGAAATTGTGGGTGATGACTTTAGAGAAGGATTAACTGCCGTTGTTTCAGTAAAAGTGGCCGAGCCGCAATTTGAAGGTCAAACCAAAACCAAATTGGGTAACAAAGAAGCCGTTGCTCCGGTATCTCAGGTAGTAAGCGAAATGCTTGAAGCCTATTTAGAAGAGCATCCGAATGAGGCAAAAATCATTGTGCAAAAAGTAATTCTTGCCGCACAAGCAAGGGTTGCAGCGAAAAAAGCTCGTGAAACCATTCAAAGAAAAGGTGTGGGTACTGGAGGAAGTTTGCCAGGAAAACTAGCCGATTGCTCTGAAAAGGACCCAACCAAATCTGAATTGTTCTTGGTCGAGGGAGACTCGGCAGGTGGAACTGCCAAACAAGGTCGTGATCGCGTGTTTCAAGCCATTCTTCCACTTCGTGGTAAGATCTTGAATGTGGAGAAGGCCATGCAGCACAAAATTCTTGAAAACGAAGAGATAAAAAATATATACACTGCTCTTGGTGTATACATCGGAACAGAAGAGGACAGTAAAGCCCTCAACACTTCAAAACTGCGTTATCACAAAATTGTAATCATGTGTGATGCTGACGTTGATGGATCTCACATTGAAACACTTATTTTAACTTTCTTCTTCAGACACATGAAAGAATTGGTTGAACAAGGAAAAATCTACATCGCAACACCACCACTATATCAAGTTAAAAAAGGAAATAAATCGGAATATGCTTGGACAGAAGAGCAGAGAGATAGACTTATAGCGGAAATGAAAGGTGCCGGTTCAGAAACAAGTGTGAATGTACAACGATACAAGGGTCTTGGTGAGATGAATGCTGAGCAGCTTTGGGAAACAACCATGAATATTGAAACAAGAACATTACGTAGAGTAACCATAGAGAATGCCGCGGCATGTGATCAAATCTTCTCTATGCTTATGGGCGATGATGTTCCTCCAAGAAGAGCATTTATTGAGGCTAACGCGAAGTATGCGAAAATCGATGCCTAATCATATTTTTGGGTGTTCATTGAACGTACAGGAAAACCTGCAAGTGAATAAGGGCCGAATGGCCCTTATTTATTTTTCAATTTTTCATTTTCTAAATGCCTTGTGTTATCGCGAAGATTCTTCTTTTCGAAGTTTTTTCGCATCGCATCTGAGAGGTTCACGCCAGTCTGATTTGCTATACATACCAAGACCCATAAAACATCTGCAAGCTCATCAGACAACTCCTTGCCTTCATCAGATTTTTTAAAACTTTGATCACCATATTTTCTAGACATGATTCGTGCTACTTCACCCACCTCTTCCGTAAGTATGGCCATGTTGGTGAGTTCAGAAAAATAACGAACCCCAACCGTTTGAATCCAAGTATCAACCTGTGCTTGCAATTCATTTAATCCCATTGATTCAGATTCTATTTTCATAATTTTCTCATTATTCCGTTCCACTCCCTAATGATTTTTTCTGAAGGTAAAAAAGTATATGAATACATGATTTCTCCCTTCGCATTCATTTGCAATGCACAAGGCAGAGAGGTAATATGCAATGCATGCAATGTTTTAAAATCGAAGTTGGCATTGAGCAAATTCAACTCGCTTCCATACGTGTCATGAATCTCTTGCAAATAAGTGGATTTGTTTCCAACATAAACAGCGAATATTTCAATGGCCTCGGCGTATTTATCTTGAATTTTATTTAGGAAGCTCAGCTCTTTTTTACACTGCACAGATTCATCGAAAAAATAGATGTATGTATATCGATCCAAATTCTTTTTTAAGCTCCAATTTTTACCCCGAAGGTCTTCGAGTTCAATGTCCGTGACTAGCTTTCCTTTTAAATCTTGATTAGTATTTTTCAGACACATCAAAACAAATTTTTGAACGCGCTCATGCTTTGAATTTGTTTGAATGTTTTCAAGTAGACCTTTTATTTTATTTCGATCGAAAGCGTTTGAAAAATAGCTGAGCCGCAACATATTTACAACGCGCAATTCACTCAACTCTGAGTCTCCTTTCTGTTCTGGATTCAATAATTTTAAGATTGTTTTCAAATCAGATTCCGATGCGATTAGGTAGTTGAATTGATCTGCTTTGGCTGGATTACTTAATATTTCAGCCATCAAATGAGAAGACCAAACATCTAATATTTGTCCGAATCCTTGCGACTTAAAATTGAAATAGGGAACCAGTAAATTTCCAAATTCAAAATCACGCTGATCAAATCGAAAGGCCATCATGGAAGATTCAACATGACTTGATAAATACGGACAGATGTCCATAAATACCTTGTATTTTTCTCGCATTTGATTCTGGAATTTTGCAGTAAGTGCGCCCAATTCAATTTTCGATTCAAGTTGAAGTAGAGAATCGTTATTCGCTAATGTCCCTGCAAAGTTGACACTGTTTTCTTGAATGCGTTTTTTTACCGCAGTATTCCCAGAAGTATAGCGGGTGATGTAAGGAAAATAAATGCTGTCTGTGAAATTGGCTAAATCCATTTCGAAGTCTGCAAACAGTGAATTATAAGGAACTTCAGCTTCCTCTTGCACCAATATGCTCCAATGTTTAATAAATCCGTTGTGGGTACTTAGTGTGTCTGGTTCAGAATAGGTGATATGATATTGACCGTTTGGCGATGCATATAGAAGAGCCATTGTATTCTGAACATAAAGAAAAAGTGTAGTAAATTCTGAACCGGATTCAGCATCTATTTCCAACTGAAATCCACCCGTAGAATTTGTTTTTGTTTCGGCTATGAACGCTATGTTTTCTGTTAACGGAGAGTCAATTTGACCTACATAGAGATTCGAGTTCGGGAAGGGAGTTGATTGTGCGTCTAGCCTAATTTGACTCGTACCGAAAAGCGGTGCAAGAATAAAAAACAGTATACTCAGTATTCTCATAGGTAAACGTTAACTCCTTGAGGAAGGAACGCTGAAACATCTGCTTTATTTTTTATCAATTCCCGAACCGTAGTGCTATTCACTGCGGCGCATGAAGGTGTTGCAAACAACAGAACCGTTTCAATTTCGGGTGCAATGGTTTTATTCATTTGCGCAATGGAATTTTCGTACTCCATATCAATGGTATTCCGAATGCCGCGTAATATAAAGTTTGCATTTTCTTTTTTACAAAAATCTACTGTAAGTCCTGTATACGCAACCACGCGAATGGAAGGTACAGACTGGAATACATCTGTAATCCACTGCAAGCGTTGTTCAACCGAAAACATATAATTTTTGGTTGTATTCGTGCCCAAGGCAACAATAACTTCGTCAAAAAGAACTGTACCGCGAAGAATTAAATCTTCATGCCCTTTGGTAATGGGGTCGAAAGAACCTGGGAATACTGCAACTCGCTTCATTATGAATCAAATTTAAATAAAGTGAAATGTACGTGTCCATATGCTCTTGCCTGCCAGAAAAATGGACTATCATCGAATTTAACTTCCTTCGGATGCTCAATAATAACCAATTGACAAGCATCCTTATTTTTCTCAAACAACAGAGTAGGTAATTCTTTTATCCAAGGCAAATCAAAGGGTGGATCAGCAAAAACCAGATTTGGTAAATGGGATTGTTTCGATAGAAATTTTTTCACATCGTCTAAAATCACATGCCATTGATTGATTTCAAATTGCCTCTTATTTAAAGAAAGTGCTCTTGCATTTTTTGCATTCATCTCAACGCTGGTAACTTGTTGTACCCCTCTACTCAAGAATTCTGCCGCTAATGCTCCTGTTCCGGAAAACAAGTCCCAAACATTTGTCATTTCCTCTAATTCGAAATGCGATTCAAGAATATTGAATAGGGCCTCTTTGGCAAAGTCTGTTGTAGGACGCCCAGCAAAGTTGCGGTCAACAGGCCATGTGCGACCTCTCCAGTTTCCGCCTATGATGCGCATAACATATGTAATTTCCAGATGTCTTTCAAAGCTTCTTCTGTAGTCACGGGAGCATGTACGTTTCCAATGTATGTTCGAAGTTGAGCTAACTCATCTTCGGTCCAAACCACTCCGTAGAATGTAACTTCCAAATTAGACATGGTGATGTGATGCTGAATGCAAGCGTTCGATAAAAAATAAAGCGTGTCTGTCATGGACGTGCCAGGGAAGAAATTCAACAACTGCATCTTGCCGTCTTTCACCAAGTGAATGCCATGCTTTCCCCCACGAATCATTACACTAGCAATGGATTTATTTGTCAATGGAGTTGTGGTTGAAGTAGCAATAAGTAGTGGTGTTGGAATGAATTTTATTCCAGGTATGAGTGATTTTAAAGCCAATAGTTTGCTTGAAATAGCATAGACAAGTACGAATGCATGTTGTTTTTCATTCAATACCACTTGATCCACTCCTAATGAATTTCCGAAATAAATTCTTTCATTCTCTTTGTCGAATAAATTCTCGGGAACGAGCGTAAATTCTGTAGGTTCCAACTCAACAGTTGTGGAATGAAATACGGTATTCGGCCAAGCCTGTGTTAGTTTCTGAATGGCCCCATCGAAAGCGAACCTGCGTTGCTCTGAAAATTCCTCTTCATACGAATAGGCTATTTCACCGCTTTCAATATGCACAATAGCAAGTTGAAGTTGATATGCACCAATATGCATAGAGGCTTGATACCGCACACTTGTTGCAACAATATCTTCAGGAATTAACAAAGCTCGCATTGGTGTATAATTCAGAATAACTTTTATCTAGCGAATTTAAGGCATATTCATCTTCACCTTTTATTTGCAATGAATTATGGATCAACCCGCATTTCTTGAGATTCTGAATAGAGAATTTGCCATGCAGCCAACGTCAGGTCAGGAGCGGCTTTTCTATGCGTTTTCCCGCATGGTACTCTCCCCAAAAGAACGTTTGGCACTCATGATCAAGGGATATGCAGGTACTGGAAAAACAACCTGTGTTCGTACCATGGTTAACAGTCTAGCACATGTAGGATTTAAGTCTATACTCCTAGCTCCTACAGGAAGAGCAGCAAAGGTTTTGGGATTATACAGTCAGCATAAAGCAAGTACCATTCACAAAGAGATTTACATGAAGCGCATGGATTCTGGTGGAAGGGTGTGGTTTGAGCTGCGCGAAAATGAACATGTCAACACCGTTTTTTTTATTGACGAAGCCTCTATGATTGGAACAGATCAACTGGCTTTAGATGATGATGCGTTT
>VGFR01000085.1 GCA_016868835.1 Bacteroidota bacterium
AGCTCATTGGAGTGGTCGCTCAGCGAAATGCGGAAATTGAAGATCCAGGATTTTCAGATATACACACCATTGGAACACAAGCCACCATCTTGCGTATGTTGCGCATGCCCGATGGAAGTACAACGGTTATTTTGCAAGGTAAAAAACGCTTTGAAATAAAAGGAATGGTGCAATCAGACCCCTATTTCAAAGCACAGGTAGAGGCCTTCCATGAAACCAATAACAATGCAAAGAATAAAGAACAACAAGCATTGTATGAATCATTGAAAGAACACGCGCTGGGTGTTATCACGTTATCGCCAGAGATACCGAGTGAAGCCGGATTAGCTATTAAAAACATAAGTGGACTTTCCTTCCTTACCAATTTCATTTCTTCAAACATGAAGGCTGGTGTGGAATTGAAACAACAATTGCTAGAAATTGCGGATCTCGAAGAACGCGCAAAAAAAGTGCTGGAATATTTAAGTCACGAGCTTCAGATGCTCGAAATGAAAAAAGAAATTCAGAAGAAAGTTCATATTGATATTTCAAAACAACAACGTGAATATTTTCTGAATCAACAAATCAAGCAAATCCAGGAAGAACTTGGATCAAATCCCCAAACAGAGGAAATTCAGGATAAGAGGAGAAGAGTGCTTAGGAAAAAATGGCCTGAGCAGGTTGCATATGCCTTCGAAAAGGAATTGTCGAAACTTGAACGCATGCATCCGCAAGTTGCGGAATATAGCGTGCAGTCTAACTACCTTGATCTTCTTTTAGATCTCCCCTGGGAAGATTGTAGTCAAGACAACTTCGACCTAAAACGAGCAAAGAAAATTTTAGACCGCGATCATTTTGGATTGGAAAAAGTGAAAGAACGTATACTCGAACATTTGGCCGTTCTGAAAATTAAGGGCGATATGAAGTCTCCAATCATTTGCTTGTATGGACCTCCGGGTGTTGGTAAAACCTCATTGGGTAAGAGCATTGCTGAAGCTTTGGATAGAAAATACATTCGCATGTCACTGGGAGGCTTGCATGATGAAGCGGAGATTCGCGGTCATCGGAAGACCTATATTGGAGCCATGCCAGGCAGAATTATTCAAAATTTAAAAAAGGCCGGGACGAGCAATCCGTTGTTTGTTTTAGATGAAATAGATAAGCTAGGTCAAGGTGTGCACGGTGATCCATCTTCAGCCATGTTGGAAGTATTGGACCCAGAGCAAAATCATGCCTTTTATGATAATTATCTAGAGTTGGATTATGATTTAAGTAAGGTGCTTTTCGTTACCACAAGCAACTCTCTGAGTTCAATTCAACCTGCTCTTCGTGATCGACTAGAAATTATTGAAGTAAACGGCTACACCCTCGAAGAAAAGCTGGAAATCGCTAAGCGGCATTTAATTCCGAAACAGCTTCGAGAGAATGGAATGAATGAAAAGCAAGTGAAATTTAGCTCAACGTCACTGGAGTTTATCATTGAATCATATACCAATGAAAGTGGGGTTCGCAATCTCGAGAAGCGAATTGGTAAGATGGTTCGAAACAGAGCGAAGATGTTGGCTTTCGATGAAGCATTCGATTTACTTGTTACAAGAGAGGAAGTAACGAAAGTGTTGGGCGTTTCATATGAAAAGGACCGCTATGACGATAACGAAGTTCCTGGCGTAGTCACAGGTTTGGCTTGGACACCAACAGGGGGTGATATTCTGTTCATTGAATCAAGTCTCACAAAAGGAAAAGGAAGGTTAACCCTAACCGGTAACCTTGGTGATGTTATGAAAGAGAGTGCAACTCTTGCATTGGAATATTTGAAGTCACACGCCAATTTAATTGAAATGGATCCTGCTCATTTTGATGAGCAAAATATACATATTCACGTGCCGCAAGGTGCTGTGCCGAAAGATGGGCCTAGTGCCGGAATTACCATGCTTACAGCCTTAGCTTCAGCCTTTACAAAAAGAAAGGTGAAGAAGTATTTAGCTATGTCTGGTGAAATTACTTTACGCGGAAAAGTGCTTCCTGTAGGTGGAATTCGAGAGAAAATATTAGCTGCAAAACGCGCAGGGATTAAGGAAATAATTCTGTGTGAAAAGAATAAAAAAGACATTGAAAAAATAGATGCACGATACCTCCGTGGATTGAAATTTCACTACGTTAATGAAATGTATGAGGTATTGGACAAGGCACTTTTGAAAGATAGGGCGAAGTAAAATAATTTTAGTGTTTTGTAGTTTGCTTACCATGTCGCATCTTTACCTCATGAAGCACCTTCTGCTATTCGTTTTCATCATTTTTTCACAACTGCTATACGCACAAAGTACAACAGCTGTTTTTTCAGGATTGAATGTTTTTGGGTCTGCGCGAATTGCTTCTCTTGGTGGCAATGGCATGGCACTCCCCGGCGGAGATATTCATTTGGTCACATGTAACCCTGCTCTTATTGATTCGAACTTGACCGGTCAATTGGGAATGAGTTATGTTCGTTACTTCGCTCAATCGAATTTCGGATATTCAACTGTAGCTTTTCATAAACCAAAAAGTAAAATTGCTTATGCTGCAACCATGCAGTTCTTCAGTTACGGAGAGTCTAACCGACTTGATGGTTTAGGAAATTCCTTGGGTACAATTTCAAACAATGAATATGCGCTTCACCTCGGAGCTAGTTATCAGATTGACTCATTATGGAAATTGGGTGCTAGTTTGAAAAATCTCTATGCCGTTTATGATGTCTATCAATCATACGCCTTAGCGGCAGATTTAGCCGCGAATTATGTAAATCCAAATTCAAAATTCGCTGCTAGCCTCATGGTGAAAAACATAGGGGCTCAGCTTAGTTCGTTTACATCCAACGACAGAGAAAAGCTTCCATTGGAAGTGCAAATAGGAATGAGTAAACAACCCAAAAACGCGCCTTTCAGATTTCATCTTGTCTACGAAAATCTTCAAAAATTCGACATCACCTATTCCGATCCGAATGCGGTTGTGGTCATTGATCCACTCACAGGTGAGCCCATCGGAAACAATACTTGGGAATTCGGTGATCGACTCATGCGTCATTTGGTGTTGGGATCTGAAATTCTGTTTGGTCAAAATTTCAAGTTGGCCTTGGGATATAATTACCGTCAACGCAAAGAACTGGGTATTCCAAATAAACCTTCAACGGCAGGATTCAGTTTCGGTGCTAGTATGCAGTTTAAAAAATTTCAGCTGAGTTACGCGCGATCTATCTACCATGTGGCAGGTGGAAGCAATCACATCTCTCTTACTGCGCGAGTGTTCTAATTACATAGCGAAAACCAATCCGGCCTTGATGAAATATGGCCCGCCAACTGCACATTCCAAATTGAAACCAACCCCACTGTGTGGGCGAAATCCGGTTACACCCAACAGAATAATCTGTCCGTCAAAGGAACGCAGTTTGAAATTGTTGTTGTTGAAATTTGGATTGCTGGTTGAAATAATATTTTCATAAATACTATAACTAGCGCATAAACCAGAGTATACAAATCCATTTGTTCTACTCACATGTAACTTTTTCAGAATAGTATAACCCAGATCTCCTTTTTTGCCAATGGGTATTTTCCAAACGAAGGTGTATCGAAGTCCAAATGTATTTTTGATTAATTTCCATTTAAAATCTTCTTCAATGTTTGTGACTCCAAGCGAATCTTTCCAAGTGTAGTTAGACGAATTAATGTGACCAGACTGCCGAGTGCAAAATACACCTATGTTTTGTTTCCACTTTTTTCTTTTTTTTGTCAAGGAGAATTCCATCATGGCGTTCGCCGAGGGAGTAGTATAACCTATTAGCGAAACGCTGCTGTCCTTTGCAGGACCTTGATTCATTAAAATGCTCATTGCACTATAACCCACACCGAAATGTACCAACGCTTTTTTTCTTTTCAATTGCGCATGTGACGCGAGACTCAGTAAAAGTGCAATTAGGATTACATATGTTTTATTGCACAAGGCCATAACGTTTCATGTATTGTTCAATGTATTTTCCAATAATGTCGAATTCTAAATTTACAGTAAATCCTTCCTCAATAAATCGCATATTGGTGTTTTCATAGGTATACGGAATAATGCATACACCAATCTCATCATCTGTAGGGTCAACAGCGGTAAGACTAATCCCATTAATAGCAATACTGCCTTTATTTACCGCACGGAAATCAACCTGCGAAGAGTCGAATTTAAATCGATAGTTCCATGATCCTCCAGTCATTTCCTTGAACACACAAGTGGCCACGGTGTCTACATGTCCTTGAACCTGATGACCATCTAATTTATCACCCATTGCTAAGCTGAATTCCAAGTTCAATTCGTCTCCCACTTGCCAAGAATCAATGGTTGTTTTCTTTCGTGTTTCTGGAATGGCGGTGACCCGATACCGGTCACCATCAATCTCAACAACAGTTAGACAAATGCCATTGTGAGCAATGCTTTGATCTATTTGAATTTGTTGAGCAATTGCGGCTTTTACCCAAAGTTCTAAATTTCCATTTACTTCATGAAAGTCATGAACTACTCCTGTGTTTCGTATTATTCCTGTAAACATAATTATTGCGTCTCTGTAGCCTGTTTCGCATTGAGAATATGCAGGTACCCGTCTTTGTTCTCAGTAACTACGCCTTGAGTGCGAATGGTATTGACTATTAACGTGTAATAGTAAACTCCGTCACTGCATAAAATTCCAGTATTGGCATCCTTGCCGTTCCATAATACATCTGGGTCAGTAGTCTCGAAAATCAGTGTGCCAAACCGATTGAATATTTTTATATCAATACTTTCAATGGATCGGTAAGGAAAAGGTTGAAAGACATCATTCGCGCCGTTTAAATCGGGAGTTATAATATTTGGAAGCTCATAAAATGGGCAATTATCAATGCAGATGACATTGCTAAATGCGCTCTCATTCTGATGCAATAATCCGTCAGGCCAAAAGTTGAGAGAGTCTAAAGCTGTAATTGCAAAGCATCCTGCTATACTCGGTAATGCATTTGGGTGGTAAAAACTATAAGAATGTAATTCATCATTCGAAATGGTATCCAATGCTACAAAAGGACTCGACTCTGTTTCGGCATAATAAAGGACATAGGCGGTAACATCAGGGGCGCATAGTGTTTCGAAATAATTCCAATTCAATTCAAGTGTTAAATTTTCACAATCACTAGCGGCTTGAAGATTTGGGGCACAAGGTGGAGTAGCGTCATAAGGCACTGCACATATTTCTTGAGACCAATTCCACAAACTATCTGCAATAGATGGCGTGTCGAAGGTTCCAAGTGTTTGAATTAAATAACAGTAACTTTCATTGTTGACCAATCCCGTGTCTGTGTAAGTAGCGAATGGGCTAGAGGTTAAATAGGAATAATTGATTTCTCCTGGAGCCTTTCTATAAATGTCATACTTGTAATTGAGCCATGGAAAATTTCCAGTTAAATTCAGCACAACGGAATTATCTGTTGGTGTAACAATGAGGAATGGGGAACTTGCAGGATTGGATTGCGATACAAAATTTCCTTGAGAAAAGAACTTAACTCGATAGACATGTGCACTTCCAACTGTATTAATTCCAGTGTGGACATAGGTTGTGTCTCCACCTAAAAGACTGCTGAATGTTGTGCTTGTGTATATGGTTTCCCAAATATCACCAATTTGATGTTCTAGAAGATAGAAGTAGGGGGGTAGGTAAATACTGGTGTCTAATTCAGTAGGAGCAGACCATCGGATGCTGTCGCTTCCCAATACATTGTCTGTATTTATAATACTCACATTGGTCATGACAGGTACGTCTTTCCGGATGGTAATACAGTCTTCTTCGCTGGCATAGCTCAAAGCACCATCGGGCCAAACGGTTACAATACGGTAACAAAAAGGAACGCCAAATCCAGGAGCGTTATCCATGAAACTGGTGTTATCTAGTCCTACCGATTCACCAATGAGCTGGTAACCGGTGTAACCTGGCATTCCCACCTCGCACAGGTCGGGATTGAATGAAAATCCGTTCTGCTTGCGATACACCAGATACTTCACTAATGTGCTTTCGTAATTACTAAATGAGGACGCACATGGTGAAGAAGACCACGTGATGTTTACAACTGAACCAAGAGCCGAAGCTTGCACATTTTCAACTTTGGGTGCAACAACGGTGATATTAACCGACTCAATATCGGCAAGGTTCACATAGCCATCATCCAATGCTTCAAAACTCACTGTATAGGGAGCTGCGCGCACTTCAGCACATTCTGGCTGCCATATGAATGTGTTCGTGAAAGGATTGAATTCTGCCTCATGCACAACGCTTGACATCGGACCACCAAACGCAGTAATGTCTACGTTATCTCCATCAGGGTCACTGAACTGAACTTGAAATTGAATGATTCCACCGGCTTCTACACAATAATCTGTAATAGGAAAAATAACGGGTGGTTCGTTGTTGCAGGTGACAACAGTAATCTGCATGTCTCTTAGCACGCTCCCAACTAAAATTCCATTTCGAAATTCTTGAATGAGAATAGCAATGTTGAATTCGCCTGCTAACGGCGGAACTAACCATTGAACATCGCCCGTTTGTGAATCAATGATGAAAATATCAGTGGGGTTTGAAGTTGATACTTCAGGCGGAGCCCAGCCTGTTAAGGTTTCGGCATTCTCGCCCAAGCAAGGCACTAAAGAATAAACAAGAGAATCACCATCTGGATCATATGCAACGGGATTATGAATCCAAGGTTGAAAGATGCAAGCTTGTTCAATTGGAGGCTTAAGTAGCTGAACCGAATTGTTGTGTCCGGTCTGGGGTGAAATGATAAGTACCGTTTGAAGGGTGAAAACTTGATTGACAGAATTGAATATGTTGATGACTCCAAAGTTTCTATTCGGGTCTTCAACAATAAGCGTGAAAATACCAGCCCCAGCGTAGGTGTGATAACCAATGTATTGATTCCTTTTTGCATCACCGGGTAAAACTTCTTCAAGACTTCTTTCCAGACTGTCTAAGTCTGTATCTAGAATATTCGCAGGTTCATCGCCCCATTTTATTTTAAGCCATGGTCTGTCAGCAGCGGTGCTGCTTGATTTTGTGATGGTATTAATGGTTACTTTGTAGGTAAATCCACTCACATGTTCATAGATAATTTCACCCGCTCTGTTGTGGGTGGCTTGAGCGCAAAATGCGCCAAACAAAATGAATATGAAAATGAGTGTCGTTCTGATCATACTACCTATTAGACCACAAGAACGATAAAAAGTTCATTATCGTTTCCAAAATGGCGATTGAAAAATTGTAGAATTTGATTTTACTCTCACACAATACCATCCTGAGTTAAGCATTCGAATGTTCAATCTGCGTACACTTGATTCGGTCATAACAACTTGTCCCAATGCATTGATAACCTCAATGGATTCAATTGAAGAGTCAAACGAAAGGTTAATGTAGTCATCGGCCGGATTCGGAAAAACATTCAAGTTGCTTTCATGTATTTCAGTTATTGAGATACTCGGGTCTAAAACAACACAGTAATCTTCAACTTCTCCATAGTCGTATGCACCGCATGATGCGGGTGGGGTTCCGTTACCGAATATTCCAACGTAAGCCATTCCAACGCGCATTCTTGTGCTGCCCTCAATGCAACCTGAAGGAATGGTTATACTACCGGTTTCTGTTGCGGTTGTTGGGCCCCCTCCATCAAATGCCAATTCTGCGGGTTCTTCAAAAGTGCCATTTCCATTGTAGTCAATCCACATTTTGAAATATTCGTTGTATGAAAACCCACTGTATCCAGGGGTAAGCGAAACTGCATAGGTTTGTCCGGCCTGAAATGTACCCACATTTAAATCCGTGTAATCTGTGTAAATGGCATTGGTAGACGAGGTATTTGAAAAATTTCCGATTGTCACATTGTCAATCCATTCATCTGTAACAGATCCTCCATTGGCCTCACAATACGCTATGTCGGTGCAAGAACCACAACCTGTTGTGCTGAAGGTAAATGTGGAAGGCGTAACCTCTGGATTGGCACAAGTTGAAAACACACTTAGGGTGTAGGTTGTGCAAGAATCTAAATCGCTCAAGTTTATGGTGTTTGAGGGAACCGCTATTAGACTTTGTCCGCCAGGCCACGTAAGAGTGAGGCTATAACCTTCAGCGGCTAAAATATTT
>VGFR01000086.1 GCA_016868835.1 Bacteroidota bacterium
GCTATGAAAGCCAATGAGAATGTTGAGGATCCAACTACTTTGAAACAGGGATTCGAATTGATTTATTCCATTTTGAAAAGAAATTTGGAGTCAGAGGGATTGAAAGCTTTTGAAAGTACTGGTGAACCATTTGACACGGAATTCCATGACGCCGTTACAAAGTTTCCTGCTCCGGATGAATCGTTAAAAAACAAAGTGATTGACACGTTGGAAAAGGGATATACCCTGAATGACAGGGTAATTCGCTTTGCCAAAGTAGTTGTAGGAGAATAAAGTTATGGCGAAAAGAGATTATTACGAAATATTTGGATTGGACAGAAATGCTTCAGAGTCTGATATCAAAAAGGCTTATCGAAAACTGGCTATACAGTTCCATCCAGATAAGAATCCAGGAGATAGCGCTGCAGAGGAAAAATTTAAGGAGGCGGCTGAGGCTTATGAAGTGCTGAGTGATGCTCAAAAAAGATCTCGTTATGACCAATTTGGCCATGCTGGTATGGGTGGAAATGCTGGTGGCGGCGGATTCGGTGGAATGAACATGGATGATATATTCTCGCAGTTTGGGGATATTTTCGGTGGTGGATTTAGTGGTTTTGGAGGTGGGGGATCAAGAGGACAAAGAAGAACGAAGGGTACGAATCTGCGCATTCGTGTAAAGCTCAATTTAGAGGAAATAGTAAACGGAGTTACCAAGAAAATCAAGGTGTTTAAGATGGTGAACGCGGAAGGTGTTCAGTTCGATTCTTGTACAACTTGTGGTGGAACAGGTCAAATTCGAAAAGTTCAGAATACCATACTTGGTGCTATGCAAACGGCCACTACTTGCCATACTTGCGGTGGTGTAGGAAAGAAAGTGAAGGAAAAGCCCAAAGATGCAGATGAATTTGGACAAGTAAGAAAAGAGGAGCTGGTTGAAATTAAGATCCCAGCGGGGGTTGGTGAAGGAATGACATTGAACGTTTCTGGAAAAGGAAATGCGGGTCCTTTCGGAGGAGTTCCAGGAGATTTGTTGGTTCAAATTGAAGAGGAAGAGCATCCTGTCCTCAAGCGCGATGGTGTTAATCTGTATTATGATTTATACCTCAACTTCATTGATGCTACATTGGGCGCATCTGTGGATGTGCCTCTTGTTACAGGAAAAGCCCAAATCAAAATAGACCCAGGTACACAATCTGGAAAAATTTTACGATTAAGAGGGAAAGGTGTTCCTGATGTGAACGGCTACGGCACAGGAGATTTACTTGTTAACCTCAATGTTTGGACACCACAAAGAGTATCTAAGGAGGAGCGAGAAGTATTGGAAAAGCTAAGAGATTCAGAGAATTTCATCCCAAAGCCATCTGGAAAAGACAAGTCGTTTTTTCAACGAGTAAAAGAGATGTTTCAATAATGACTGAAGAAGAAAGAATAGAATTTCCCAGATACTTTCTTCGAATAGCATACGATGGGACCAATTATCATGGTTGGCAGAGGCAACCGAATGCTCATTCTGTTCAGGCGGAAATTGAATCGGCCTTATGCAAAGTTCTGCGATTAGCCAAAGTGGTCACAATTGGTTGTGGGAGAACAGATACAGGCGTGCATGCTTCCGATTTTTATTTGCATTTTGTTCCTGAAAGGAATGGTATTCAAACTTCAGAAACCTTATTTCGCTTACAACAGGTAGTAGCAAAAGATATTTCAATTAAAGAATTAATTCAGGTAAATCACAGAGCTCATGCACGGTTTGATGCTTTTGAGAGAAGTTACGAGTATCGATTAATTCAAAGACGGGATCCATTTTTACGTCATCATACACTTTTCTTCCCCCATGCTTTGAACTTTGAGTTAATGAACGCTGCAGCATCTCAATTGTTAGGGCGACATGATTTTGCAAGTTTTTGTAAGTCTGGGGGCGGTCAAACTACCACCATATGTGAGGTGCGTAGGGCGGAATGGGTAAACGAAAATAGCGTCTACGTGTTTCACATAACAGCTGATCGCTTCTTACGAAATATGGTTCGAGCGGTCGTGGGGACATTGTTGGAAGTTGGATTAGGAATAATGAGCGTAGAGGAGTTCGTTGACGTTATTCATGCGGGAAGAAGAGGAGCTGCGGGCGATAGCGTAAAACCTCAAGGATTATTCTTAACACAGATTAAATATCCTGACTCGACTTTCGAAAGAAATAATCATTTGGGAAATGACGAATAAAACTGGTAAAGCTTTCGATTGGTCTATTTTTTTTAGGCTTTACAAGTATAGCCAACCTTATAAATTGTGGTTTTTTTTCACACTTTTTTTAGTTCTGGCATTAGCAGGAATGGCTGTTATTCGGCCTGAACAAATGCGAAGTTTGTTAGACGAAGCATTGCCCTCTGGGGATGGTCATGCTGTGCTGTGGATTTCGCTTTCTTTTCTTGGTGTTTTGCTCTTAGAAACAGTCATTCAATATGTACAGACATATATTGCGAATTGGCTAGCTCA
Source organism: Bacteroidota bacterium (assembly GCA_016868835.1). Lineage (GTDB taxonomy): Bacteria > Bacteroidota > Bacteroidia > Flavobacteriales_D > Sanyastnellaceae > CAIZGX01. The sequence goes on from VGFR01000086.1 coordinate 2,467, forward strand.
GCGCATTACACTTGATCTTAGATCCACCATTTTTAAAAAGACCATTCACAATAAACTAGCGTACTTCGATAAGACCCCCGTGGGCCAACTTGTTACAAGACACATTAGTGATGTGGACGGTATTGCCGAAGTTTTTAGTGTTGGTTTGCTTGACATTGTTCGTGATATATTGAAGTTAGTTGTTATTCTTGGTTTTATGCTTTATCTCGATTGGAAAATGGCATTGGTAGTAATGTTGCCTATCCCAGTTTTGATCTGGGCGACTCGACTTTTTCAAAAGGCCGTAAAGAATTCGTTTCAAGATGTAAGAAATGAAGTGGCTAGAATGAATGTTTTTGTGCAAGAACATTTGACCGGAATGCATCTGATTCAGCTATTCAACAATCAAAAAAGAGAGCAGCGAAAATTCGAAGAGATTAATCAAAGTCACCGAGATGCCCACATTCGTGGTATTTGGGCCTATAGTGTTTTTTTCCCAGTTGTAGAATTGTTAAGTGCTTCAAGCGTGGCATTGCTACTCTGGTTTGGAGTGAAGCAGAGTTTAAGTTTAGATATCAGCCCAGGATTGATTTTAGAGTTTTCCACATTCATTACCATGATGTACAGGCCAATTCGACAGATGGCCGACAATTTTAATGTGTTGCAGATGGGAGTTGTGAATGCAGAGCGTGTTTTTAAATTAATTGACGAAGACAATAGTGAAACAGATCACTCTGAGTCTGCCTTAGAGGAAGTGAGAGGGTCTATCTCTTTTCAGGATGTCACCTTTTCATACGTTGATGGCCAGCCTATTTTTGAAAGATTTGATTTGAATATTGAAGCGGGAAAGCACGTGGCTATTGTTGGTTCCACTGGTTCTGGAAAAACAACCATTATTTCATTACTAAATCGTTTCTACAATTTAGATTCGGGATCAATATTCATTGACTCAAAAAACATCAATTACATTTCTCTCTACTCACTGCGAAGAACAATTGGTGTTGTTCTGCAAGATGTTTTTCTATTCAGTGATTCGATACGAAATAACTTAAAACTATATGATGAATCGATCACCGATGAATCAATGATTCAAGCTTCGAAGCAAGTAGGGGCGCATGATTTTATTATGGCTTTACCAGGTGGATATGATTTTGATGTGAAAGAAAGAGGAACACTGTTAAGCACAGGTCAGCGCCAACTTTTAGCATTCGTTCGGGTGTTTCTTCAAAATCCGAAAATTGTTATTCTCGACGAAGCAACTTCCAGTGTTGATACCGACTCAGAAATTTTAATTCAGCGTGCTACGGAGTTGCTGTCGGTTGGGAGAACTACCATAGCGATTGCACATAGACTTTCAACAATAAAAAATTCAGATGTGATTTATGTATTGGAGAAAGGACGAGTCGTAGAATCAGGAAGTCATGAAGAATTAATGACTTTGGGTGGACACTATTGTAATTTAGTGGAATTGCAATTCACAGATAAATGACAGCAGCAGAACAAATTGTTTCAGAGATGATGGCGCATGACTCCATGAGTCAATGGTTGGGCATTCGGATAATAGCGATTTCACCGGGTAATTGTACACTTGAAATGGTGGTTCGAGAACCTATGCTTAATGGATTCAGAGTAGCACATGGGGGTGTTGCATACGCCTTGGCCGATACAGCCTTAGCTTTTGCAAGCAATGCGCGTGGCATCAAGTGCTACAGCGTAGAAACTTCCATTTCACATGTGAAAACCGTTGAGATAAATGATACACTTACAACGAAGGTGGAAGAAAAAAGCCTTTCTAAAAGAATAGGCATTTATTGGATTGAAGTTTTGAACCAAAGGAATGAAGTTGTGGCTTTGTTTAAGGGTGTGGTTCATAGATCAGATAAAAATTGGTTAGTCTAGAGCCTTGCTCGTTGTAAATTTGTCTTATGCAAGAAAAATCAAAAGTTGGTCAGGTTTCGGAATTGCTCGAAAAGTTGAGTGAGTCGGCTACCTTAGCCATGGCTAGAATGAGTCGTGAATTAGCCTCACAAGGTAAACCGGTTGTAAATTTATCGCTTGGTGAACCCGATTTTAATACACCTGACTTTATTAAAGACGCCGCGAAAAAAGCAATTGACGAAAATATCACACATTACTCACCAGTGAACGGCTTTTTAGAGGTGCGAAAAGCGGTATCTGAAAAGTTCAAACGAGACAATGGGTTAAACTATTCGCCGGAAGAAATTGTAATTAGTACAGGTGCAAAACAGAGTTTGGCCAATGCCATTTTAGCTCTTGTGAATCAGGGCGACGAAGTTATCATGCCAAGCCCTTATTGGGTAAGTTATAGTGAATTGGTAAAAATTGCTGGTGGTACTACAGTTGAAGTATATGCTGGAATAGATAGTAATTTTAAAATTACACCCGAGGCTTTGAAAAAAGTCATAACACCAAAAACGAAACTGGTCATTTACAGCTCACCTTGCAATCCTACAGGGTCTGTCTATTCGCAGGAAGAATTACAAGTATTGGCAGATGTTATTTTGGAACATGAGGGCATTTACGTGATTTCAGATGAGATTTACGAGCATATCAATTTCGTTGGTAAATCTTCTTCAATTGGAACATGTGCAGGTATGCTCGAGCGCACGGTTACAGTAAATGGAGTGTCTAAGGCATTTGCCATGACGGGATGGCGATTGGGTTATTTAGGAGCTCCATTATGGATTGCTCAAGCGTGTAGTAAAATGCAAGGTCAAATAACAAGTGGTACTTGCACCATTTCTCAAATGGCCTCCAAGGCGGCTTTGGAAGCTGATCCCGCTGTTATTGCGGAGATGATACAGGTTTTTAAATCGAGAAGAGATCGGGTTTATGCGGGATTAATAACCATACCAGGATTGAAAGTGAACCTTCCGGAGGCTGCTTTCTATTTCTACATGGATGTAACCGCTTTCTTCAATACAACAGATGGGGAGACCGTAGTGAGGACAAGTGATGATTTAGCCATGTATCTCCTAAAAAAGGTTTATCTGGCAACAGTTGGTGGTGAAGCATTTGGAGACGCAAATTGTATTCGAATTTCATACGCAACTTCTGAAGAGATGCTCGATGAAGCAGTAAAAAGGTTGCGCGAAGGGTTGTCACATTTAAAGCCTATAGTAGCGTGAATGTAAATCAAGTCAATAGTTTTTTTGATTCGCTCAAGGACCTTTCGGTTTTGGTAATTGGCGACGTTATGATTGATGCTTACTTGTGGGGTAAGGTTGAAAGAATTTCACCCGAGGCCCCGGTGCCCATTGTGCATGTTCAGCACAAAGAGAATAGACTTGGAGGCGCTGCCAATGTGGCTCTGAATATTCAGTCTATGGGTGCCGAAGCCAAAATGTGTTCTGTTATTGGCAATGATTTTCATGGAAAAGCTTTTCAAACAATATGCAACGAAACTGGATTTTCAATAGATGGAGTAGTGGTGAGTTCGGAACGAACAACTACGGTGAAAACAAGGGTTATTTCTGCTGGTCATCATATTGTACGCATTGATGAAGAGCAAACGAGTGCACTTTCTTCAAAGGACGAAGAGCTATTAATTCAGCGCGTTGACCAAATTTTGGAAACACAACAAATAGACGCAATTGTATTTGAAGATTATAACAAAGGAGTTTTAACTCAAAATGTAATTAAGCGAATTTCTCAATTCGCCACTGAAAAGAAAATTCCTGTGGCTGTTGACCCCAAACTCCAGCATTTTTTTGAATACACGAATTGTACTTTATTTAAACCAAATTTAAAAGAGTTGAAGGAGGGGTTGCAAAGAAATTTCGCAGCCTCCGATGAAGTAGAAATAAAAAAAGCATTGAAAGATCTTCGCGAACAATTGAACGCGAAGTGGGTTTTAGTGACAAGGTCAGAGTTCGGAGTTTTGGGTTATGATGGCTTACACTTTACGGGTCATGATGCCCACAAGCGCGAAATCGTAGATGTGTCAGGAGCAGGTGATACTGTTATAGCTGTGGCAACACTTGCAGTGGCGGCAAAATGGGAATTAACAGATGTAGCATATGTCTCGAATCTGGCTGGTGGATTGGTTTGTGAAAAGGTGGGTGTTGTGCCCATTATGCCAGACGATTTGAAAAATGAGTTGATTAAACTAATATAAAATATGAGCACTGTAAAACCATACAATCAAACTGGGAAGAAAGAAGAGGTGGAACAAATGTTTGATCAAATTGCTCATAGTTATGATTTTCTGAATCATTTCTTTTCCCTCGGAATTGATATTATCTGGCGCAAGCGAGCGATCAAGGAATTGAAGAAATATGCGCCGAAAAAAGTTTTGGATGTAGCAACCGGAACGGCAGACTTTGCCATTCAATCCGTGAAATCGAATTTACAAGCCGATGAAATTATTGGGGTAGATATTAGTGAGGGAATGTTAGAAGTTGGAAGAAAAAAAATTAAAGAAAAGGGCATAGATCATATCATACAATTGCGAAGAGGCGATTCGGAGCAATTACCGTTTGAGGAGAAAACCTTCGATGCATATACCGTAGCTTTTGGTGTGCGTAACTTTGAAAATCTAGAATTGGGAATGTCAGATATGTTGCGAGTTTTAAAAACTGGAGGAGTAGGAGTTGTGCTTGAGTTTTCAAAACCAACCGTGTTTCCTATTAAACAATTGTTTCGTTTTTACTTCAGATTCATTATGCCTACGGTTGGAAAGTGGATTTCGAAGGATAGCAGAGCATATACGTACTTGCCTGAATCAGTTGATGCTTTCCCAAGTGGAAATGCTTTTTTAGAGGTTATGAAAAAAGTTGGCTATTCCAATACAAGAATGATACGGCTTGCTGGGGGTATAGCAACCATTTATATTGGTGAAAAGTGAAAGTAGAATTTTCGCCGTCACTTGTTGAAGGAACCATTTATGCCCCTGCCTCGAAAAGCATTGCTCAGAGGTATGTTGCAGCGGCTTTGCTCGCTTCAGGCGAGACGACCATTCGACATTATCCGAATTCAGAAGATCCTTTTTATGCCCGTAAAATGGCAGAGTCTCTTGGTGCAACCGTTTGGATGTCTAAGAACACCTTAACCATTAAAGGTGGTTTTCCGAATAATCACTTACACGGCATACGTGCGCCGCAAAGCGAGCTTTTTGCAGGTGAATCGGGTTTCGCTGCAAGACTCTTTTTACCCATTGCGGCGCTACATGATGGCGAAAAGAAAATGGATGGTGCCGGAACGCTTTTGAATAGACCATTTGAACAATCAAGATACTACTTAGAACCCTTCGGAGTTTCAGTGAATACGTCGAATGGAAAGCTTCCTGTTACTACTATTGGTCAATTGAAAGGGGGCGAGGCAGAATTGTCTGCCGAGCAGTCGTCACAATTTTTATCAGGATTACTCATGGCATTGCCACGATGCACGAGTGACTCAAGAATTACTTTGTCTGTGGTGAATAGTAGACCATATATCGATCTAACAATCGCTGTAATGAATCTATTCGGAGTAACAGTTAAAGAAAATGATCAGACGTTTATAATCAAAGGTGGACAGCGATACAGGCCCCAAGAAGTCTCTGTTGATGGCGATTGGAGTGGTGCTGTGGTGTTGTTGATCATTGGAGCATTGTGCGCAGAGAATGGTTTGTTGGTTCGAGATATTAACTTGAAC
>VGFR01000087.1 GCA_016868835.1 Bacteroidota bacterium
TTATTAAACAAAAGAAAATCCAATGGAGCCAATAATCCGTGGGCTTGGCTAGCGCAAGAATTGCGCGAGATTAGGCAGACAGATCCGCGCTTCTTTCAATATTTCAATTTTTTGGAATGGGCTGAAGGGAAGAATTTACAGCGTTTGTAACTACCTTTGATTTATGGAAAGCATTGTTCAATTCTTTGAAAATTTATATACCGTTCATCCTACCTACGGACATGTTCTTGCTGCGCTTGTAGCTACAACTTTTACTTGGTTGGTGACCGCTGCAGGGGCAGCTTTGGTCTTTGTGGTGAAGGATTTGAATAGAAGGACACTCGACGGCATGTTGGGTTTCACTGGCGGGGTTATGATTGCTGCTAGCTTTTGGTCCTTGCTTTCGCCTGCCATTGAAATGAGTCCCGGTGAAGGCTTTGTAAAAGCATTTCCGGCCGCCATTGGTTTTGCATGCGGGGCATTATTTCTTTTTGCATTAGACAAATTTCTACCGCATTTGCACATCAATTTCCCGCAAGAGAAAACAGAAGGGGTGCAGACCAAATGGAATAAAACCATTCTCTTGGTTTTGGCTATTACATTACACAACATTCCAGAAGGGCTTGCGGTAGGGGTATTGTTTGGTGGTGTAGCAGCAGGAATTCCAGAAGCAAGTATTGGTGGTGCCATTGCATTGGCTATTGGCATTGGCTTGCAAAATTTCCCGGAAGGCATTGCCGTTTCTTTTCCCCTTCGTAGAATGGGACTATCACGTAAGAAAAGTTTTTGGTATGGTCAGCTCAGCGCAATTGTAGAACCCTTAGCCGGAGTAATTGGTGCGCTTGCCGTGCTTTCTATGACTGCGTTTTTACCATACGCCCTTGCCTTTGCTGCGGGCGCAATGATCTATGTAGTGGTTGAAGAGGTAATTCCTGAAACACAACAAGACAAGTATACCGATGTTGCTACACTGGGTCTCATAGCTGGATTCATAGTGATGATGCTTCTAGACGTTGGACTTGGATAACTTCCTACATTAAATCTAGAAATTGTATACCATCGAAATTGCCTGAAGACATCATGAGTAAATTGGTGTTTTCATACGATTTCGACTTCAAGAAATCGAGCAGCTCACAGGTCTTTGTTATGACAATAACCTTTTCTGATCCGAATGCAGCTTGTACCTCAGAGGCAGCAATGGGGGGAAGTTTTTTGTGTTGAAGTGTATGTTCGTTGAAATAGACTACGGCCTCATCTGCAGCATCCATTGCGCCTGCGTATTGATTCAAAAAATCTTTATTCAAACTAGAGAAAGTATGCAACTCCATGCAGGCTATGAGCTTCCTATTTGGAAACTGTGCTTTCAACGCTTGGGTTGTTGCCTTCAATTTAGATGGGGCATGCGCAAAATCTTTATAACACGCCGAATGATCTGTTTTCTTCACCAATTCCATACGTTTCGCCGCTCCGGTAAAAGACTGCATGCATGCAATGAAATCCAATTCAGAAACACCCAATTTTTTACATACTTCAAAAGCAGCATTTACATTTTGTAGATTGTGGTTTCCAAAAATTTCGAGGGGATAACTTGCCTCCTGGTATATCAATGACGTGATGCCATTTACAACCTGATTCGGGAAAATTCCGTAAGCAATTTTTTCAATATCAGCACGTGATTGAAGAGCAATATTTTTCACTTCAGTATCAAGATCACAGTAAATTAGGGTTCCATCAGACACAATTTTATCTGTGAATATTTGAAATTGTTCAACATACTTTTCAAAGGTTGGAAACACATTGATATGATCCCAAGCTATACCGCTAATTACGGCTATTGTGGGTGCATACAGATGAAATTTAGGTCGAAGATCGGTGGGTGATGACAAGTATTCATCGCCTTCTATAATTGCAATTTCTGCCTCTTCCGTAAATTTCACCATGCAATCAAAACCTTGAAGCTGCGCACCCACCATGTAATCTACATTGATGTTGAGTTTACCAAGCACATGCAGAATCATACTGGTGATGCTCGTTTTTCCGTGACTTCCACCTATAACAACTCTTATTTTATCTTTCGCTTGTTCATGAATGTACTCTGGATAAGAGTAAATTCTGAGTCCTAAAGCTTGTGCTTTTAAAAGCTCCGGATTGTCTTTTCTGGCGTGCATTCCAACAATAACAGCATCTAAATCACTGTGAATACGATCATCATTCCACCCCATCTCTGTTGGGAGCAATCCGTTGTTCAGGAGACGCGACTTGCTGGGTTCAAAAATCTCATCATCACTGCCCGTTACAACATATCCTTTTCTGTGGAGTGCAATGGCCATATTGTGCATGGCACTGCCGCCAATGGCAATTAAATGAACCTGTTTCTTCATTGTACGAAAATCGGAAGGGATTATCTAATAAATAATTTTCACCTAAAATGTTATTCATAATTCGCTGTTGAGTGTAAATTCACTAAAAAAAAGCATGACTCTCAAAACAGGATTGGAGCCAGGCTCACTCATTTACGTTGGACCAGAGCGGACGCATGCGTGTGCCATTGACATCTGGAGATCTAATCATCATGGAAATCTGAGTCAAAAAACCAATGACACCATGCGCACTCTAACCGTGGTGAGTAGCATATTTGTGCCATTAACTTTCATTGTTGGAGTATATAGAATGAACTTCGAGAATATGCCAGAATTGCAATGGGAAAATGGTTATGTTTACGTTTGAATACTAATGCTCGCTGTTGCAGTTGGGATGCTCTTTTTTTCAATTCGAAAGAAATGGCTCTAAACCTGCCTATGTTCGGTTAGTTTGAATTAAAATTGCAAAACATTTTTTTGAGTACGCTATAGGATGAAAACCAAATACAAAGACCTAATTGATCAAACGTTTGAATGGCCGCAAGAAGAATTTCAATTGGACGGAAATGAGCTTCAATTTCATGGCGTGCCCATGATGGAATTGGTCAAAAAATTTGGATCACCTTTGAAGTTTACTTATTTACCCAAAATTTCAGAAAATATTCAACGTGCGAAGGACTGGTTTTCAAAAGGAATTCAAGAAGTGGGTTACGAAGGAAACTATCATTACTGCTATTGCACAAAAAGTTCGCACTTCAGATATGTGCTTGAGGAAGTTTTAAAAAATGATGTGCATCTCGAAACTTCTTCTGCGTATGACATTGATTTAATTCGCAGGCTCTATACACTGAAGAAAATCAACAAAACACAAACCATTGTCTGCAACGGATTCAAAAAAGAAGAATACGTGCAGCGCATTTTGGACTTAAAGGAAAGTGGTTTTGAAAATATCATTCCTGTCATTGACAACGGATATGAGTTGAATGTGTTTAAAGAACGCGCTACCTCTGCATTGAATATTGGAATTCGTATTGCGAGTGAAGAGGAACCAAAATTTGAATTTTACACATCACGTCTTGGAATTGGATACCGAAACATTACGAAGTTTTATAAGAAGGTCATTCAAGAAGACCCGAATTTAAAATTAAAAATGCTTCACTTTTTTATCAATAGCGGTATCAAAGACAACGCCTATTATTGGAATGAATTGGTAAAATGTCTCAAGGTTTATTGCGAGCTTCGGGAAATTTGCCCAACCGTAGATAGCTTGAATATTGGCGGTGGATTTCCAATCAAAACCAGCCTTGCCTATGACTATGATTACCAATACATGGTCACTGAAATTCTTCGTCAAATTAAATTAGCTTGTGAAGATGCCGGTGTTCCAGTACCACACATCTATACTGAATTTGGATCGTTCACTGTGGGTGAAAGCGGTGGATCTATTTATAAAATTCTATATCAGAAAGAACAAAATGATCGTGAGAAGTGGAACATGATTGATTCATCTTTCATGACTACCTTACCAGATACATGGGCCATTAACAAACGATTCATTATGCTTCCTTTGAATAATTGGGATGAAGTTTATGAACGTGTATTCTTGGGTGGACTTACATGTGACAGTGACGACTACTACAACAGTGAACAGCACACCAATGCCATTTATTTGCCAAAATACTATCCAGACCAAGATCAATTCATTGGCTTTTTCAATACCGGTGCTTATCAAGAAACGTTGGGTGGTTTTGGCGGAATTCACCACTGCCTCATTCCACAGCCCAGACACATTCTAATTGACAAAGACACGAAAGGCAAATTCAAATTCAAAGAATTTGCTCCGGAACAAAAACCGAAAGACATACTTGAAATTTTAGGCTACTACAATGAATAAAAGAAGTTCATTCATTCATTTGCTCTTGGCAACTGGGGTATTAAGCATTGCCTTTTGGAACAAGAACCTTGCTATTGATGTCATTAAGAAAATTCCCTATCTCGATTACCTCGCTGAGTCGTTGTTTCGACTGGTAGTGACCTTTTTAATTACAGACATCATACACCAAATCATCAAGGTTTTTTACAACCCTGAAACGAAAGGAAAACGCGATAATTTTTTATCGGGAATTAAACACATTTCGCGCGTACTTTATGCGGTTTACCTCTCTTTGCTTTTGTTGGCGGTTCTAAACATTTCTTTAGAGAAAGCCATGACCACGCTTTCGTTGGTTGCAGCAGCCGTAGTCTTGATTACCAAAGATTACATTTCCAATTTCATTAATGGAATGTATATGACTTTCGCACGAATCATAAACATTGGTGATGAAGTTCAAATTGGATCTCACAAAGGAAAAATTCAAGACATTACACTAAGTAGCGTTCATTTAATTAATGATGATGATGACTTGATTTACATTCCAAACAATGTCTTTTTTGGAAGTGATTTTATCAATTATACACGTCGTGAAATCAAGAAAATATCTTTAGACTTCGAAGCTGATCTACTAGCCGTTTCTGAAGTTTCTGATTTACAAATTGAAATTTGGGAGCATATAGCAGAATACCATGCGAACATCATAGAAAACACCATAAATCTCAAAGTGGTTTCTCTTTCTGCGAATGAAGTGAAATTCAAGTTTCAATTCATCATGATTGATGATACCAACAAGCAACTTGAAAAAATGATAAAAAAGGCCACCATTCGCGCGGTGGTCACTATTCTTCACAACAGAAAAAAAGTTGCTGAATCTTTACGGCATTAAATGCACTTGAAATAATCGAAAGGTTCAAGGCACGATTCACACTTATACAAAGACTTGCAGGCGGTACTTCCAAATTGTGAGATCATGTGTGTATCATATGACTTGCATCTGGGGCATTTCACATCTCTCAGTTTTCCCATGAGCAACGCTTTGTCTGAACTTCCTTTTTGAGGGGGCGCTATGCCGTATGCCTCCAATTTCATGCGCGCTTCATTGGTCATCCAATCGGTGGTCCAAGCAGGCGATAAAATGGTCTTTACTTCAAAATGCTGAAGGCCTTTTTCAGAGAGGAGTTCTGTGATATCTTGTTCTATGGCATGCATAGCAGGGCAACCGCTGTAGGTGGGTGTTATGGACACCACCCATTTGTCTTGGGCATACGTTACATCACGAACAATTCCCATTTCAATCACATTCACTACAGGAATCTCTGGGTCTTCCACCTCAGTGAGAAATTGCCAGATGTCTTCAGCTTGAATCATGAACGAGAAACAACAAAACCACACGAATTGTTTACCACTTCGAATTGGGATGTGCGCGCTGTAAATATTGCATTGGGGTTAAGAGATGCCCCATGTATTCCGTGTGTTTTCCATTTCTTCCCCCACTATGCATCCAACCGCTTACAGGCATAACAACAGTTGCTTCTAAGCATGTCTTTTGCACTTCGTTTTGCCATTCAGGAAGAAGTTTACTGTTGGTTGGAACCACACCAGACTGCATAAGTTCTAAATCAGTTTCAAAATCCATGAACCATTCACCGGTAAAATTCCAAATGTGGTTCACTGCTTGTTGAATGCGGTAGTGACTCTCTTCAGTTCCATCGCCCATGCGTAAAACCCAATCACGTGCGTGTTGCACATGATACTTGACTTCTTTCAACGATTTTACTGCGTATTCAGCGAGAAATGTGTCTTTTGATTTTGTTAATTCAGATAAATACAGCGCATAAAACTCGGCAAATAAATACTGCCTTGCAATGGTAAATGCATAATCGCCATTCGGCAATTCCATGGCCAAAAAATTGAAGTATTCTCTCTCTGAGCGAAGAAATGCATAATCATCTTCTGATTTACCTGCTCCTTCTATTTCGGCAACGCGTTTGTATAACAAGGTAGCCTGTCCAATGTTATCTAATGCAAAATTGCTCAACGCTATGTCTTCTTCCAACACGGGACCGTGTCCGCACCATTCAGCAAGTCGCTGCCCTAAAATGAGCTGATTATCTGCCAGATGCAATATATAATTTTCTAAAACTCCCATCATTACATATGACCTATTTGATCTGGTATATCATAAAAAGTTGGATGACGATACACCTTGTCATTGGCTGGATCGAAAAGCACATCTTTCTCTGCAGGCGATGAAGCCGTAATTTCAGAGCTTGGAACAACCCAAATACTCACTCCTTCCATTCTTCTGGTATATACATCTCTGGCATTTTCTATAGCCATTTTTGCGTCTGCAGCATGTAAACTTCCTACGTGCTTATGTGCCAATCCACTTTTGCTTCGGATAAATATTTCCCACAAGGGCCAATTTGAAGAACTCATTTTTTTAAGATTAGGTATAACGAATTTAACGCATGTGGCACAGAAAAGCATCTCTTTTCTTGTGATTTCTATCATTGTTTTGAAAAATTAATATCAACATCACGAACTAGCTACACAACTCAATTCTTCACGAGAAGTCAACTCTCGTATTCTGAAACAAATGGAAAGAAAAGGGAAAATTCAAATCGGAAGGAATGAAATTACCCTGCTCATTTAATACACCTCTACACGAACACGTTGAGTTTTATTCTTACTTTTTACTTCCAAAATATACATACCCGCCGCCAAATGGGCCGTTGAAAGGGTGTAGCTGGAATGACATCTCTTCTTGCTATCTACAACTTCTCCAGACAAACTAATTATCTTATAAGAGAATTGCTCTTCATTCATTGAAATGTTCAAGCTCTCACGAGTTGGATTCGGGTAAACGACCAATTCATTTGCATCACTATCACTTACTTGAACTATGCAAGGACCGGGAGAATACGTGGTTACACCTCCGTAATGAATGGCCTCGCAAAAATTGTTATACGTTACGTTGTTGCATCCGCATACCGGCTCATAAATTGCGAAACAATCAATTACAGGATTGATGAGGGTGCTGTCAATGCAGGGATCACCGTCAGCACATGACAGCAAACACGTTTGAATGTCGGAATAAAAAGATCCGCTGTAATCAATACCATTCACCAACCATCCGCAACCAGAGTATACGCTGCACGAAGTACCGTTAAATGCCCATCCAAGTGCCATGTCGCAATCTCCAAAATCTACTCCAGTTACATCTGCACAAGGTGGTGCATATTGGAAACATTCACCATCTGTATAACTGGTAACACCCGCATAATTCAATGCCGAACAAAAATTAGGATAGGTAATTCCATCGCAACCACAGACAGGTAAATAAATTCCGGGACATAAAACCGTGGGATCTATCAGCGTGGAATCAATACAATCTATGACTACAACCGTATCACCTAAACACGTGGAGTTGCATTCGTAAGATGATGTAAAAAAAGAACCGCTGTAGTCTATTCCATCTGAACCCAAATAACCACAACCACTGAAGGCCACACACCCACTATCTGTCATGGCAAATCCCAGGGCCATGGCACACATCCCAAAATCAACACCAGCCGGAATTGGGTTGCAATTGTTAACTGCACATTCGCCGTCTGTATAATCAGTGACGCCACCAAAATTCAGAGCTTCGCATGCATTGCCATAGGTTACACCGTCGCAGCCACATACAGGCATCCAAATCATTGGGCAAATTGCAAATGGATTAATAAGTGACGGATCAACGCATTGCGCTTTGGC
>VGFR01000088.1 GCA_016868835.1 Bacteroidota bacterium
ATTCCCACAGTTGGTGGAGAAGTTTTTTTCGATGAAAGCTACCAGGTGAATCCGTTGGTGAATGCTATGTCTGTGGGTATTGTAAACAGCAAGCGCATTATATCCTCAAAAGCAAAAGGTGTTGGTAACCCGGTATTCATTGTTGGATCGGCTACAGGAAAAGATGGAATCAAAGGTGCATCATTCGCTTCAAAAGACATTACAGCAGAATCGGCAAAAGATTTACCAAGCGTTCAGGTTGGCGATCCTTTTCAAGAGAAACTATTGTTAGAAGCTACCATGGAATTGGCACAAACAGATGCCATTGCTGGAATGCAAGATATGGGTGCCGCTGGAATTACATGTTCCACCTCGGAAATGAGCGCTGGAGGCGGGGTTGGAATGGACATTCATTTAGATAAAGTACCAACACGACAAGCAGGCATGCAGCCTTTTGAAATTTTGTTGAGTGAGTCTCAAGAACGCATGCTCATTGTCATTAAAAAAGGTCACGAAGCTGAAGTGCAAGCTATTTTCGAAAAATGGGATTTACATGCTGAAGAAATTGGAATAGTTACCGAAGGTCCATTTGTTCGATACTACATGAACAATGAATTGGTAAGCGAAATTCCAGCTGAAAGTTTGGTTCTTGGCGGTGGTGCACCGGTATACCAAAGAGAATACAAAGAGCCTGCGTATTACGCTGAATCTAAAAAATTCAAACTTGAAGATGTTGCCGAGCCCAAAGATTATGTTGTTGTAGCAAGACAACTCATAGCTCAGCCCAACATTGCCAGTAAACGTTGGATTTACAATCAATATGACAGCATGGTTGGTACAGTAAACATGTCTACCAACAGACCAAGTGATGCGGCAATTGTAAACATTAAAGGTACAAACAAAGCCATTGTTCTCACTGTTGATTGCAACGGCCGTTATGTGAATGCCGACCCTGAAATTGGCTGCCAAATTGCCGTCTCTGAAGCCGCTAGAAATATTGTTTGCTCGGGTGGAGAACCATCTGCAATTACAAATTGCTTGAACTTTGGAAATCCGTATAATCCGGAAGTCTATTGGCAATTTGTTGGCGCTATTAAAGGAATGAGTGCGGCTTGCACGAAGTTTCAAACTCCGGTCACCGGTGGAAATGTAAGTTTCTACAACCAAACAGCACATGCCGACGGAACAGCAGCTCCAGTGTTTCCGACTCCAACAATAGGTATGTTAGGTGTTATGAAAGACAAGAGCTTGCAAATGACACTCGATTTCAAATACAAAGGAGATCTCATTTATTTGCTTGGTATACCGAAAAACGAACTCAATTCAAGCGAGTATTTAGCAAATATTTTAGGAGTTAAAAACTCTCCTGCTCCTTCATTTGATTTGGAAGAAGAATTCCAACTTCAACAATGCATCAAAGGATTAATCAAAAATAGCTTCATCAACGCAGCGCATGACGTAAGTGATGGTGGACTTTTCACAACGCTAGTTGAAATGGCCTTGCCAAATGAGCTTGGGTTTGATATCATTACAGACAGTGAAATTCGCAGAGATGCGTTTCTCTTTGGTGAATCTCAGAGTAGAGTTGTTGTAGCATTGCAAGAAGAAGACGAAGCGAGGTTCATTGACCACATTAACGAAATAGGAATTCAAGGTCTTTTATTGGGACATGTGACTAAAGGTCGCTGCACTGTTGATGAACAAAACTTTGGAATGATTACAGATTATGGTGATCTTTACAATACTTCCATTGAAAAAGAAATGACACAATAACAATGAAATCGTTTTTCCTGTTCCTAAAGTCAAAAAAGGGTTTAAAAAACATAGCCTTGTTGCTTACATTGAATATTGCACTCATTGCTGTAGTTTATTTTTCTCTAGCCTGGTACACCAAACATGGAGAAGCCATTGAAGTTCCAGATTTGACAGGAAAAACGGAAGCGGAAATCAAAGTCATTCTCGAAGATCTCGATTTACAGTATGTAATTGCAGATAGCCTATTTAATAAAGAAGCTATCCCGGGAAGCATTCGAGATCAAAGCCCCAAACCAGGCAGTAAAGTCAAAGCGGGAAGAACCGTGTTTGTCAGTATTTTCATGAAGCAACCTCCAATGATACAAATCAATGTAAAAGAAGGAGACCACATTCAAATTGCAACGCTGCGCCTGTTGAACAAAGGAATTAATTTCAACATTAAATACACCCCTAATAACTCCATGGTGGGTGTAGTCATGAAGGTGGAATACAACGGTATGCCATTGGGCTATATGGAACGTGTTCGCCATGGAGAAACCATTACATTGACAGTTGGACAAACTACAGATGACCGCATTCCTGTACCCAATTTGTTTGGTATGAATTACCAAGACGCAATTAATCACTTAAATAGTTTGAATTTAACCGGACAAGGTTTTTTTGATCCTCCTGCTACAAGCAACGTTGATAGCTCATTGTATCACGTATGCAAACAAGAACCAAAATATTCATCACAAAGTGCCCCCATACAAGCGGGATCTTTTGTCGATTTCTGGCTAAGCATAGAACCATGCACAATAGACACCTTGGTAAATTCGTTCGATGAGCCAACAGATCCTTTCCAAGAATAAGATTATGAATGCATTTCTGCGACTGCTCTTTGTCAGTGTGCTCATCACAACTGGAATGTTCACCTCAGCTCAAGAAAGAGAGTATCCACGTAAATACAATTTAGCCAAGGAAAAAGGAAGAACAAAAAACACAGTGAAAGGCGGAACAGTCAATTTGAATCTCCCCTTTTTTGAAGATTTTTCATCGAATACTTGGAATTGGGCCAATGAAAATGTGTATGTCAATGCACATTTCCCAATGAATCCACCAACCATTGGCGTTGCAACGTTCGACGGATTAAACGCACTTGGATATGCGTATGATTTTGAAGATCCCTATACCTATGGTGCAGCTGATACCTTGACCAGCCTTGGTTTTAATCTAGGATTGTTCAACACCAACTCTAACGTTTATCTCAGTTTTTTTTATGAAGCGGGTGGGCTTGGTAATGCCCCTGAACTTGAAGATAGTTTAATTCTGGAATTTTATTCACCCTTCGGAGCGGGGCAGTGGACACAAGTATGGAGCAGCAACGGCTCTGAACCCATTGATAACTTCAACCAAGTTTTCATTCCAGTAAATGAACCCATTTATCTACTAGATGGATTCAAATTTCGCTTTGTAAATTTCGCAACCTTATCTGGTGAATATGATTTGTGGCACTTGGATTACATCTCTCTCGATTCGAATGTAGACCCATCCAATGTTGTATTTGATGAAGTTTCACAACAGTATAATTACCACACCTTATTGAACGAATATTCCGCAATGCCTTGGTCACATTTCAAATCGAACCCGAGTTCTTTTATGGCTTCAAGTTTTCCTGCCAAGCAGCGCAATCTTGGAAACGATGAAAATATTGTAACCGGCTTTAGCATTACCAACTTCCTCAACAATACACAAGCTTTTAATGCAGTTGATTTAAATACGGCCCTCAACGCAAATTCAAGTTTCACTCGAAATTTATCGCTCTCAGGTTATGTTTATCCAACTACCCCGGAACCAACAACTGGTTTTGTCGATTTCACAATAAGAACATTCATTAACCCTACTGACGCTCACCTTGAGAATGATACCGCAGCATTTATTCAACACTTTCACAACTATTATGCTTATGATGATGGAAGTTCAGAGAAAGCGTATGCTGTTTCTGCGAGTGGTGCGAATGTGGCAATGAAATTCCGGTCAGAGATTGCTGACACCTTATTAGGGATATATGTGCATTGGATTCCTTTTGGTTTTGACGTTTCCAACCAAACCTTTTTACTTCGCGCATGGAATGATGGCGGAAGTCAACCAGGTTCTGAGATCGGTGAAAATTACACGTATCAATATCCACATTACTGGCAAGATGGATACAACACTTGGACGTATTACGCTTATGATTCACCTCAAGCGGTTGATGGCAATTTTTATGTAGGTTGGGTTCAAAGTGGAGAAGTTGAACTCCCCGTTGGATTAGATAAAAACACGGATTTCAATCCTACAAAATTATTTTACAATTTGGGATTTGGCACCAATTGGTCATCCTCAAGTATACAAGGAACTGTGATGATACGTCCGGTTTTGAAAAGTGGAATCGACTCGTGGGTAGGTACAAATGAAATAGCATCTGCTCAGGAAATTGAATCTTTTCCGAATCCAGTTCATTCAGAATTAATTATAACAGGCTTGTCCTCGAATGCATCTTATACCTTGAGTCTGTATGATTTCAATGGTAGTCTCTTACAATCGAATTATATCACCGGAGCGGCTACAACTCAACTGAACTTGGAAAACGTGTCAGCTGGTTTGTATCTCTTGCGTATACAAGATGTTCATGGCTCATGTAAAACCATAAAAGTGGTAAAACTTTAATGGAAGAAACAGAACAGTTTGACGATCAAGAAGATGAGTTTTTCGAACATCATCGCATCATCTCTGACAAGGGACAAAAGTTTACTCGCATTGACAAACTGCTTGTTGATCGCCTAGAAAAAACTTCGCGAAGCCGCATACAAAATGCCTGTGACAACGGCTATATTCGAGTGAATGGGACACCTGTTAAAAGCAATTACAAAGTAAAACCTTTAGACGTTATTACCGTAGAACTTCCCTACCCTATTCGTGAAGTTGAACTTACTCCTGAGAACATTCCCATTGAAATCTTATATGAAGATGCAGATGTTGTTGTGCTCATGAAACCAAGTAACATGGTTGTTCATCCCGGACATGGCAATTACTCTGGCACCTTATTAAACGCGCTGGTCTATCATTTTGAACAACTGCCCAAAAACAAAGATGCCCGACCCGGATTGGTGCATCGGTTAGACAAAAACACAACCGGTGTTATGGTCATTGCAAAAACAGATCAAGCGCTAAACCATCTTGGGAAACAGTTTTTCGATAGAACGATCGAAAGACGCTACGTTGCTTTGGTTTGGGGCGATGTGAAAGAAGACGGAACTGTTATTGGCAACACTGGAAGAAGCCTTCAAAACCGAAAAGTTTTTACCGTTTTCCCGAACGGAGACCATGGCAAACATGCCGTTACGCATTATAAAGTTCTACAACGATTTGGTTACGTTACGTTGGTGGAATGTAAATTAGAAACAGGAAGAACACATCAAATTCGTGTGCACATGAAGCACATTGGGCATACCCTATTTGGAGATTTTGAATATGGGGGAGACAAAATTTTAAAAGGAACAACGTTTTCGAAATACAAGCAATTCGTTCAAAATTGTTTCGATTTACTTCCCAGGCAAGGGCTACACGCCAAGTCATTAGCATTCACCCACCCTGTTTCGGGAGAATGGCTCACTTTTGAAAGTGCTATACCATCTGACATGCAAGCCGTTATTGAAAAATGGACGAATTATGCTGAAAATAGCATGAAAAATGGCGATATAAATTGAGGCCACGCTTATATTTATCACACAATTTGCGAGATAAACCAACATGTAAGTGGTTCAACGTATGGCAAGAAAACAGGCTTACCTTTGGGTATTGCCCTATGAGCGCATTGCCAATTAAAACGAATCACACCTTCATTTTCCAGAATAAAACTTTTTCTGGCATCTCTTGGAAAACTTCTGAGAAACCGACGCATTGGACCATAGCCTTGCATGGATTTGGACGCAGCCCATTGGACTTTGAAAAATTCGCTCGTGAATTAGGTCCCAACGCAGGACTTTTAGCCATCTCATTTTTTGCGCACAACGACTCAGATTTTTTTTCGAAAGAAGAAACTGAAAAAGGATGGCCTGTTGAAGCGTGGAAAGATCAGCTCACATACTTGCTGCAAGAGCTGCGTGTTACCAAATGCGCATTGCTGTGTTACAGTTTAGGGGGAAGATTGGGATTGAAATGGATTGAATTATCTCCAGAAAAAATTACATCGGCTCAATTTTTCGCTCCCGACGGACTCATTCGAAATACGCTATACAGATTTACAGTATCAACCAAAATAGGACATTGGCTAGCTCAAAAAACAGTACAAAATCCAACAACTATTTTAAGCCTTGCAAAACTGCTCAACAACCTGCGATTGCTACCGAAAAAACTTCTGAATTTCGTGGAATATCATTTGGTATCGGAAGAGATTCGCAAGCAAGTTTTTAAAGTTTGGATGGGCTATAGACATTGCTACCCCAATTTAAAAATTGTGGCTAAGAACTTGAAACAATTTGAAATACCTACGGAGTTTATTTTCGGAAAGTATGATGCCATTATTCCATGGAAACACGGAAATAAACTTCGGAAATTAACGAAAGACAATGATCGGGTTCAATGGAAACAAATTGAGAAAGGACACAAAATTTTGTGAGTTAAAAAATTTCGGCGAGCATGCATCTCGCGCTACCTCCTCCAATGGATTCAATGGTTGGAATATCAGCAACAATGAACTTACAAGAGGAACCAATGGTGTTCAATTGATCTTCGGTGAAATTGTTCAAGGCCGTTCGCGAACAAACGAAATATTTTTCACCTTGCATATTCAAAACTTCCAGTGCATTTCCGCAGAAATGATTCATTTGCTGAATTGAAATTTCCAATATTCTTCTTCCCGATTTAATCAATGATTCTTTCAAAGCCATTTGTTCTTGTTTATTGGAAATACATTCCAAACAGACAATAACAAAATCAGTTGTAATGGTCATCAAAACATTTGTGTGATATATGGGGACTCCTGCATTTATGGCGGAGAAATACACAGGCGAGTATTCCATTCTACTGCACCAGTGAAGAAACATATTCAGCGAAGTTCTCTCTGACAGGCATGCATAGGCTATTTTATTTTGTCTATCCAGTACTAGACTTCCCGTACCCTCCAAAATTTCAGAAAAATCATTTCTTAAATCTGTCATTCTGTGTGACTCATCTAACACATGGGAGAGTACATCTAAGCGAACTTCTTCACGTCTGTTCTCTGTTAACATGGGATAAATAAACACATCACCAGATTCGTGAACAGAGAACCAATTGTTCGGGAATATAGCATCTGGTTTAGAGGGTACTGTAGAATCTTGTGCTACGTGCACGTCAATATTAGCGTGATGCAATTGTGACACAAACGCATCGAATTCCTTCAAAGCCAATTGTTGCGCATTTTCAATTTCGTCTTCCTTCTGAAAAGAGTTGCTCACTGCCGTTTGCGCATTAAAACCAAAATTGGCTGGACGCACCATAAGAATTCGCTTAGCAGATTGCATGGTGCTAAAATAATGTGATTTGTCAACAACTGTTCAAATCTCAAGTTGGAGCATGACTATAATTCACCGTAAATTCGCAACCGTTAAAACACCGCTCTTACTTCAACCTACGAAGTGAGATAAAAAAAAAATGCCCAAAGACAAAAGCATTCAGTCGGTCCTTATCATTGGTTCTGGACCCATCGTTATCGGACAAGCATGTGAATTTGATTACTCTGGAAGCCAAGCTGCGCGGTCGTTGCGTGAAGAAGGTATTGAGGTAACCCTTATCAATAGCAATCCTGCAACCATTATGACAGACAAGGTGGTTGCAGACAATGTATACCTACTTCCGCTAGAACCAGCCAGCATTGAAACCATTCTGAAAAAACATAAAATTGATGTTGTGCTGCCCACTATGGGAGGACAAACAGCTTTAAATCTAGCCATTCAATGCGAGGACATGGGACTTTGGGAACAATACGGTGTTCGCATGGTTGGTGTAGATACCAAGGCCATTGAAATCACTGAAAACAGAGAAGCCTTTCGTGACCTTATGACCGAAATTGGGGTTCCCATGGCACCTCAATTAGTAGCCAAATCATTTTTGGAAGGAAAAGAAATTGCGCAGCAATTTGGATTCCCCCTCTGCATTCGTCCTTCATATACGTTAGGTGGTTCAGGAGCCAGTTTGGTATATAATCAAGCTGACTACGAACGACTGCTTA
>VGFR01000089.1 GCA_016868835.1 Bacteroidota bacterium
AATAAATGTGCAGAAATTAATACGGGGTCAATGACTTGGTCAGGTTTCGCTCCATGTCCTCCTTTTCCAATTACACGTATGTAAATTTCATCAGTAGATGCCATGTAAGGTCCAGCACAAAAACCCACTTTACCCACAGGAAGCTCTGGAAACACATGTTGACCAAGAATATGTTTTGGAGCTCGTTGATCGAATACACCATCTTCAAGCATCAACTTCGCACCGCCCGGCAGAACCTCCTCAGCCGGTTGAAATATAAACTGAATGGTACCTCCAAATTGAGGTTTCATTTGATTCAAAATTAGCGCTGCACCAAGAACACATGTTGAATGAACATCATGCCCACATGCATGCATTACCCCCTTGTTTTGACTGGCAAAGGCGAAAGCAGTAGTTTCTTCAATTGGAAGAGCGTCCATATCTGCACGCAAGGCTATCACACCTTCACCGTCTAATTCACCATGTATTTCAGCAAGAATTCCATAACCACCAACATTCGTTCTGTGTGAAATTCCGGCCTCAGATAATTTTTTTGCAATAAATGCAGAAGTCTCCTTTTCTTGAAAGGACAATTCAGGATGAGCATGCAGATGCCTCCTTACTTCAACCAATTCATTGAAAAGATCATTGGAAAGTTCTATTATTTTTTCTTTCATGATGTTAGTTGCAGTCACATTTTTTATCACTACCAACACGACTCACTTCTGCAATGGTAGTGGTAGAATCAGTGGTTAGAAGAATAAATTTCAATTCATCATATTCCAGAAGATAACGCTTCGGATTACCTTGCGCATCTGATTTTGCGAAATCAATTTCACCTTCCCACTTTGCGCGTTCAAAATTTTCCATAGAAATTCCCAAACAATCCATTCTGCACTTACCGTGCGGGGTAGTATGAATACGGCTCGACTGGATTTGTTTTAACATTTGCTTTCCTGGTGTCCAACCCAACCAGTCGTGATTAGGAAATAACATGTACACTACTCCACACCCAATCATAAGGCCTGCAGTGAATAACAAAAGACGTCTACCAAATTTCATACGCGTTAATTGCCACAAATGTGCAAAGATTTTCGTAAGGTTTGGTGAAAGAAATTCCCTTTCCTGCATAAATTCGTAATATGAATAAAGCATTGGAAACGAAGTCACTTGAATTTAAATACCCCAACGGAAGCGCGTTTCATTTTCCAAATTTTCAATTGAATGAAAACAATGAAGTTCTGATTCTTGGAAATAGTGGAGTTGGGAAAACGACCTTGTTACATATTTTAGGCGGGCTTCTTAAGCCCAGTGCAGGCGAAGTTTGGATAAACAATGAAAATGTGTACTCAAAATCAGGAGGTAAATTGGATCATTTTCGTGGTGAAAATATTGGAATTGTTTTTCAAACCGCACACTTCGTTCAACCACTCAGTGTCATTGAAAATTTAAACCTGACTTTGAAATTTTCAAAGAGAAAATTCGACTCAAATCGAGCGTTGGAATTGCTTACCCGTTTGGGGTTGCAAGACAAGAAATTGAAAAAGCCAAGCGAGCTAAGTATAGGTGAGCAACAACGTGTGAGTATAGCTCGGGCTTTAATGCTCAACCCCAAATTGATTTTGGCAGATGAGCCAACAAGCGCATTGGATGATAAAAATGCTGAGACTGTCTTGGATTTGCTTCGCGAAGAAGCTAAACGAAGCCAGTCTGCTTTAGTTATTGTAACCCATGACTCCCGCCTTAAATCGAAAATTCAAAATACAATTATGTTAGAGGAGGGAATGATATGAACATGATTCGTATTGCATGGAAAAACGTTTGGAATAAAACGGGGTCCACGCTATTAACTATAACTCTCGTGTCGTTCGGGGTGGGTATATTGTCTATGATGTTGCTTCTTGATAAACAGCTTTCCGATAAATTAAATCGCAGCATCAAAGATGTTGATTTTGTTTTGGGAGCGAAGGGAAGCCCACTGCAATTGATACTTTCGAGTGTTTATCACATAGATGCACCTACGGGAAACATAAAAGTTAGCGACGCACAGCGAATCATTCGCAACATCTCTGTTCAAGAAGCAATTCCTTTAGCTTATGGAGATAATTTTCAAGGTTGGCGAATTGTTGGCACCAACAAACGGTACGCTGAATTTTACAATGTAAAAGTTTCAAACGGACATGTTTTTGAACAGCCTTTCGAGGTGAATGTTGGAGCATATGCTGCCTCAGAGTTGAATTTATCTGTTGGAAGCACATTCACCAGTACTCACGGTTTAGATGCAAATACAAATGATCCAGAGCACCAACACAATCAAACGTTCACGGTAGTTGGAATTTTCGAATCTTCAGGAACTGCAATAGATCGTCTTATACTAACACCTGTAGAATCGATTTGGATGGTTCATGAACATGAACATGAGGAAGGGGAATCTGAAGACCACAATGAAGAGCATGCACATGCAGATGAAACGCATGTGAACGAAACAGAAACTCATGAGGATACAGACCATTTGAACACCCAAGAATCAAACATGCATGAACACAGCGATGAAGATCACCACGATGAGGAAAGCTCAGAAGAGGGGGTGAGTGGTGAAGAAATTATGAAGCGGGTTCAAGAACGAAACATTGGAATGCACAGTGATCATGAAGATGAAAGGGAGGTTACCGCTTATTTAATTGTTAAAAAGCTTCCAAGTGCCATGTGGATGTTACCGAATGCGGTTAAAAACACCAATATGCAATTGGCTCAGCCTGCGATTGAGATCAATCGGTTGAATGAAAATTTTGGTTTAGGAATGAGCATTGTGAAAGGTGTAGCTCTAGTCATTATGTTGGTATCCATGTTAAGTGTATTCATATCGCTGTTTTCCGCACTGCGCGAACGTAAATATGACCTAGCTATCATGCGAACTTTGGGAGCAAAGAAATTTCAATTGTTCTTTCTTGTTTTAGTTGAAGGTTGTATCTATATGTTCATTGGCATTGCATTCGGCTTGGTATTGAGCAGAATTGGTTTACTCATTTTGTCGGGTGCAGCTCAACAAAGTTTTCACGATGAATTTGACCCCATGATTTTCTTGAATGAAGAATTGATTCTAGCATGCATTGTATTGGGGTTAGGTGTAGTGGCATCGTTGTTGCCTGCCGTAAAAGTGCTTTTTATGGATATCTCAAAGACCTTAGGTAATGAAAAATAAAATTAAATTATTCGCTTTAGTCATTTTAACCGGAGCGTGTCTGAGCTCCAAAACACCTGAGTCACCTTTAGATGCCAAGAAATACAAACGTGTTGAATTGGCTGTTCAGCCCGGTTCATTGGTGCCATTTATTTCAGATGCTCAAGGTCCAATTGAAATCAATTGGAAAATATTGGCCGATGTTACCTACAAGGATATGTATGTGAAAGAATTGGATGCCTATTATTGGAAACCAACTTTTGGTGCAAGCGTGAAGGCGTTGGCTGGTAAGGAAGTATTCATTACTGGATATGTTATACCAGTTGATTATGATGCAGGATTCTTTGTTGTCTCTAAATACCCCTACGCGAATTGTTTCTTTTGCGGAGGTGGAGGACCGGAATCAGTTGTTGATTTGCAATTCGCAGGCAAACATCGAAACTATAAAACAGATGAACGGTTAACCTTCAAAGGGAAATTGGTTTTAAATGCAGATGACATTTATAAAATGAATTACATTCTGCAGGGAGCTGTAGAATTTGCACAATAAAAAAAGCGGCCATTTGGCCGCTTTTTCATTTCTGTTTCACCTTACATCATTCCGCCCATTCCGCCTCCTGGCATTGCTGGCATAGGATTGTCCTCTTTGATGTCTGAAATAACACATTCTGTAGTTAAGAACATACCTGCAATAGATGAGGCATTTTCCAAAGCCACACGAGAAACTTTCGTTGGGTCAATTACACCTGCTGCGAATAAATCTTCGAACTGTTCTGTTCTTGCATTGTATCCGTAGTCCCCTTTTCCTTCACGAATTTTCTGGACAATTACAGCACCCTCACCGCCTGCGTTAGCTACAATTTGACGCAAAGGCTCTTCAATTGCTCTACGAACAATATGAATTCCTGTTGTCTCATCATCATTGGCACCAGAGAGGTTATCAAGAGCACTGCTGGCGCGAATTAAGGCTACACCACCACCCGGCACTATACCTTCTTCAACAGCAGCTCTTGTTGCGTGCAATGCATCGTCTACACGATCTTTCTTTTCTTTCATCTCCACCTCAGTGGCAGCGCCAACGTAGAGAACTGCAACACCGCCAGCCAATTTAGCTAAACGCTCCTGAAGTTTTTCTCTGTCGTAATCTGAAGTTGTTTTTTCAATTTGAGCTTTAATTTCAGCAACGCGAGCAGTAATGTTTTCTTTGTTTCCGGCTCCGTTTACCAAAGTTGTATTGTCTTTGTCAATGGTGATTTTTTCAGCCTTGCCTAAATCTTCAAGAGTAGTATTATCTAACTTCAATCCGGTTTCTTCACTGATTACAGTTCCACCGGTCAAGATAGCAATATCTTGAAGCATCGCTTTTCTGCGATCGCCAAAGCCAGGAGCTTTAACAGCAGCAACACGAAGGGCACCCCTAATTTTGTTCACTACAAGCGTTGCAAGAGCTTCCCCGTCAACATCTTCAGCAATGATTAAAAGTGGTTTGCCTGTTTGCGCAGTTTTTTCAAGAACTGGAAGAAGTTCTTTCATATTCGAAATCTTCTTGTCGTAGATCAAGATGAAAGCGTTTTCTAACTCAGCTTCCATGCTTTCTGCATTGGTAACAAAATAAGGCGAGAGGTATCCACGATCGAATTGCATACCTTCTACTGTTTTAACTTCAGTCTCTGTTCCTTTGGCTTCTTCAACGGTGATTACACCCTCGGTTCCCACTTTTTTCATTGCATCAGCAATAAGGGCTCCAACGGTTTCATCGTTGTTAGCTGAAATGGTTCCAACTTGTTTAATTTTTTCGTTGTCTGAACCCACCTCGCGAGAAATCTTACGTAACTCTGCAACTACAGCTTGAACAGCCTTATCCATACCGCGTTTTAGATCCATTGGATTCGCACCGCTGGCAACGTTTTTAAGACCTGCAGTAACCATAGCTTGGGCCAAAACAGTTGCAGTAGTTGTACCATCACCCGCTTGGTCAGCAGTTTTACTCGCTACTTCCTTTAACATTTGAGCACCCATGTTTTCAATGGGGTCTTTCAATTCAATTTCTTTCGCTACACTTACGCCATCTTTTGTTATGGTAGGAGCACCGAATTTTTTATCGATCACTACATTTCTACCTTTTGGTCCTAATGTAACTTTTACTGCATTCGCTAATGCATCTACACCGGCTTTTAATTTCTCTCTTGCCTCTGTGTCAAATGTGATTTCTTTTGCCATAGTACTTTTAATTTTTTAGATGATTGCAAAAATGTCTGATTCGCGCATGATGAGGTAATCTTTACCTTCCACACTTAGCTCGGTGCCTGCATATTTACCATAAAGAATAGAGTCTCCCACTTTGACAGTCATGGGCTCATCTTTCTTTCCTGGACCAACAGCAATCACAGTTCCTCGTTGTGGTTTTTCTTTCGCTGTATCAGGAATAATAATTCCTGAACTTGTTGTAGTTTCAGCCTGTGATGGCTCTACCAACACACGGTCTGCTAAAGGAGTAATGTTTGTAGACATAGTATTTAAATTTTTGCTTTCGGCAGGCACCTTTTATGCCAATACCGTTTGCGGGTTAGAATTATGAAGTTTAGTCAGATGAATAAAAAAAATGTCAGACATTGTCTGACATATTATGACTATTTCTGATTTTTTATTGTCCTGATTGCTGGTTGTTCTTTTGTTGGTTTTCCCCACCATTGCCACCGTCAGCTGGTTGTTCAGTTTGCTCATCGGCAGGTGTTTCTCTTGGTGTAGAATGAATACTTGTAGCAATTACACAAAGTACGAACAAAATCCCTCCCAACCACCAAGTGGCCTTTTCAAGGAAATCTGCAGTTCGCTTTACACCACCAACTTGAGAGCTTCCTGCAAAACCCGAAGCAAGTCCGCCTCCTTTTGGATTTTGAATTAATACAACCAATCCCAGTAAAACGGCAGCTAACACGCAGAGAATTAATATAAGGTTTTCCATAGTTGAAAAAATTGAGATGCGAATTTAGGTTAAATCTTCCTTTTCACGAAATTATTTCCTTGAATTCAAGGCTTTAAGTTGTTGTTCGAAGTAAATGGTCTTTTCAGGATGAAGTTTTATCAATTGTTTATAGGCTTTTCTTGCCCTTTCAGTTTTGCCTTGGGCCACGTACAATTTGGCCATGGTTTCAGTCACCCAATCGAAGTTATCATCAAGACTATCTTTAGCTAAATGCACGCCCGTATATTGTTCCACCTTACCAGGTGTAATCTTCGGTTCGTTGGTAATGAACTGATCTATGAGGTTTTCAGCAGACTTTATTTCATCATCAATTGCAGTTGAATTTTTACTTCCACCACTCAACCATTGAATAAATTCGTCCTCAGATTCATCGGCTATATCAATGGTCGAAACTGGGTGCGTTAAATCTTTTTCGATTTGAATTTCTTGCTCTTCAGATACTTCTTGAAGTATAACACTCGATACGGCAGTGGCTAATATGTGTTTGTCGAGTTCGTCAAATTCTACTTTGTTTTCTTCTTGATGCGAGGGCTCGAGGGTCAAAGGCGCACTTAAAGTTTCACTGGTTTTCTCAAAAGCACTCTCCAATTGAATTTCAAATCGGGGTGCCTTATTTTCTCTCGTTTCGATTGGCTTTGAAACTAATTTTTCTTCTTCGTCTAGGAGAATTTGTTCTGCCAGATTTTTTGTTTCAGGTATGGGTTTCGATTCTATTCTGGCCGTGGACTCTTCAAGCGGCGCAGTTGTTACTGTTGGCGAGGTTTCAATTTCAGATGTTGAACTACCTATCTCATTGGCTTGGGATGAAGTAATTTCTTCACGCACAAACTGGTGCATCCACATGCGGTTTGCATGTTGGGTGGCCGCAACTGCCATTTGTTGGGTTGAGCGAGCGTCACCGGTAGAATTATATGATTTAGCAAGTAAAACCTGAGCAAGTGAAAACCAAGGGTATTCTTTCACTACAGACTCTAAATCTGAAATGGTCAACTGACTCAATAGGTTTGGGTCTGTCAATACTTGGTTAAAACTGCTTCTATTCATTACCAATTTCCCACACTTGAATTATAAATTTCTTGAGTCAATTGATCATTGATTTGCTGCCACAACTCTTCTTCAACCGAAAATAAACTTTGACTAGCCGGAAAGTCAGCAAATTTCGTAAAACTTTTTTCAAAATTTAAATCGGGCTCCAATGTATTCGTGTACGAAATTTTTATGGTTATACTCAATCTATTCAGTGATGCTGTTTCGTTGCTTTGAACCGCTACTGGAGTAATGGCGTATTGTGTAATGGTTCCTTCATATTGTAAATCTCCTTTTGTCTCTGTTAGTGAAAGGGGAGACTGTGAGAGCATAACATCTTTAAACGATTCTGTTAATCGTTGGGCATAGGCTGGAGAGGCTAGTGCAGTTTGTGGTTTAATGTACTGAACAGAAAATGTTTTCGCACCGCTAAACTGACCACCGCTGAATGAGTATCGAATTTCACATCCAGTTAGGAGCAGGGCAATGAGCATGAACAAGATCGCACTTTTTTTCATTTTTTGCCTAGATCATATTCTTTAATCTTTCTATATAGCGTTCGTTCAGAAATGCCTAGCTCTTCAGCCGCGTATTTTCGCCTGTTTCTATGTTTTTGTAATGCACGTTTTATGAGCTCTCTCTCCGTTTGGGTTAAAGATAAGGTTTCTTCAACTTCCTCATGCGCAGTATTCCCGTGAATAGAAATTCCAGAATCTACATGAATGACCTGATC
>VGFR01000090.1 GCA_016868835.1 Bacteroidota bacterium
TGCGAATGGATAAGTCTAAATGTCCGCCGAGTCCAATTTCTACAATGCGTTGCAAAGTCGATAGACGAACTTCCTTGATATCATTTCAATCTTCCCCCAAAAGATAACTGCGCTTCACACGCATGGGAATGGATGTTAAAACTTCATAAGCAATGGTATTGCATTGCTGCGCGAACGACTGTATCGACTGCTGATTGCCAAAAATTTCCACTTCGTCGCCTACCACAACCTGCAAGCCACTTATATCTATCATGGTCACATCCATACAAACCTTTCCTACCACCGGACACAATTGACCCGCAACAACCACGTGTCCAATGCCATTGCTCAAACTTCGTCTAAATCCGTCTGCATAACCTATAGGTATAACCGCTATGGTCATTTCCTGCTGGGCAATAAAACTTCTGCCATACCCCACCGACTCACCAGCACGAACTTTCTTAATTTGTACCACCGCTGTTTTTAACGACCCAACCGTTTTCAAATGACGCTGCTCTTCCTCAAATGCACTTACACCATACATGCCAATGCCCAAACGAACAATATTGAACTGCGCATTCAACCAACGCTGAATTCCACCGGTATTGGCAGCATGCAGCAAGGGTTGTATGTTGCACGACTCACGTATACGCCCTGTGCGTGTTTGAAACTCTTGCAACTGACCCCGCGTGAACGAATCAAATTGCTCGTCTTCAGAAGCTGCGAAATGCGTAAATAAACTCACAATCTTCAAATGAGAATTGCTCCGTATCAACTCAATGAGAGCAGAGTCATCTTCCTGTTTGAATCCCAGCCGATTCATTCCCGTATCCAATTTAATATGCACGTGATACGTAATGTCACTCTTTTCTTGACGAGCCGCTTGAGCATAACGTTCAAACGACTCAAGTGAAAATAATTCGGGTTCTAATCGATATCGGAATAAGGGTTCAAAGTCATGTACATTCGGTTCAAGAACTAAAATGGGAACACTAATTCCGGCTTCGCGAAGCTGAACGCCTTCATCTGTATATGCCACAGCCAAACGCTGCACTCCGCAGTGGATCAACTGATTGGCCACTTCTACAGCACCAATGCCATAGCCACCAGCTTTCACCATTCCCATTATTTCAACCTTTGGATTCAAAAGTGAGCGGAAGTAATGCACGTTATGCTCAAGAGCATTGAGGTTGACTTCAAAAACAGTTTCATGATGTTGTTCTTGCATGAAACGGACAATACGCTCAAATTCAAATACACGTGCACCTTTGATGAGTACAGCAGAATTGCGCCAATTGTTCAGTGAAAGGGAATGTATAAAATCGGAAGTATTTGCGTAGTGGGTTGTTGGAATTTCTAAATTGAAATTGTTCCAGTTTGAACCAACCAAATGAACCTCATCTAACGCGTATTTAGCAAGCAAGTTTTTAACTTCTAATTTCCAATTGTCATTTTGCGTTTCTGTTAATTCAGAGAGAATGAGTCGTTTGATTTTCTTACTTCCAAATTGCTGGTGGAAGTGAGACAATGCAAGTTCCAATGAAGTTAAATCATTGCTATAACTGTCATTCAAAATGGTCATACCTGCCTTCCCGCGAAGCTGCTCCAAACGCATTTCCAGCGGACAAAGGTTTTTGCAAGAAGACAACAAGGATTCAATGGAAATATTGAATTGCAAGGCTCCAGCTAATGCCAAAGTAAAATTCGAAATGCTGGCTTGGTCTACAAATGGTATTTGAACGGGATACAATTCGTTCTTCCAACGCAATTGAAGGAAGGTGTGGTTCTCTGATTTGTTCTCTTCAACTATTTGTAAGCTACACGTAGGATCATAACCACAAACAATAAGTTCAATGGAAGGGTATTCCTTTTTGATATGTTCTATAACCGAATGGATATTCGGTAAAATAACTTTTTTACATGAAGCGAAAAGAAGACATTTCTGTTGAATCAGGTCTTCAACTGAATTGAAATTTTCAAGATGGGCTTGGCCCAAAAACGTGAATATGCCCAGCTCAGGAAAAATCATGTTCGCCAAGTGTTGCATTTCATTTTCATGCGAAATGCCGGCTTCGATGAGCCCAACTTGGTCATTGGAACTGAGATTTAATAGGGACAACGCAACTCCTAATTGTGAGTTGAAACTCTTTGGGCTACGCTGCACAACCAAGTGTTTGGCCAATAAAGTGTTTAACCATTCTTTGACAATGGTTTTTCCATTGCTTCCGGTGATGGCAACAATAGGAATTGAAACTCCTTCTCGATTGAATTTCGCCCACGATTGAATGGCTTCTAAGGTGTTCGAAACCTGTATAACATAACAGTCCGAAGGAAGAGAAACGGCTTCATCACATACGAATATGCGAATGCCCAAATCATATGCTTTTCGTACAAAGGAATGACCATTGAAATGAGGTCCTTTGAGTGCAACAAAAAGACTGTTTTTTCCAGTAACTATTTTACGTGTATCAGTACAAAGCTCATGAATGATGACCTTTTCGAATGCACTAGGTAGATTTACATTCCAAAGTACAGAAAGGTCTTTCAAGCTTGTTGCATTCATTCTTCTTTGATTGCAGGAGTAATTTCTTCGGTTACCACCACCTCATCTTGCGTTTCAGTAAAGATACGTTTTTGAAACAAAAGAATGAGAAGTATGCCAATGGTAATAGCTGAATCTGCAATGTTAAAAATAGGAGGGAAAAGCTCTCTTGTTTGTCCCGGATAAATGGGAGACCAAGAAGGCCAAGTAACTTCACGATCGAAATGCAACATGTCAACTACGTTTCCGCGTAACATAGGTGCATATCCTTCTCCGTTGGCTTGGGCTACCCCGGGATAACCAATAAAGTCCTGAAAGTGCTCATCGAAAGTAGATCCTTTGTCGAACATCACGCCATAGGCCAGGCTATCAATGATATTTCCCAGAGCACCGGCTACAATGAGGGAAAGGCAGATCAAATAAAGTTTTGAAACATGTTTTTTAGATAGTCGAATGACATACCAAAGAATTCCGGAGACAACGACAATGCGAAAAACACTCAGTACTATTTTTCCGGTAGTGCCTGGTAGCATCCATCCGAATGCCATACCGGGGTTTTCAACGAATTGCAATTCAAACCACCCTGGAATGAGTTCAATTTTTTCACCGTAATGAAACGTAAGTTTAACCCACAGTTTTAAAAGTTGGTCTACAGTTAAAACACTTAAGATGGTAATGATTATCGTTCTCACAATTCAAACTAAAGTTTAATATGGTTTTACACGAAACAGGTTACATCGAATTATTGCATGTTTTTGGCTTCTATGCTTAAGGTAGCATGCGGAACCAGGCGCAATCTTTCTTTCGGTATAAGCTTACCTGTTACGCGGCAAACTCCGTATGTTTTATTCATGATGCGCAATAAAGCATTCTCAAGACTTTTAATAAACTTCTCTTGTCTTGAAGCCAATTGAGCTACTTCTTCACGACTGCTGGTATCGCTACCATCTTCCATCATTTTAAACGTAGGTGATGTGTCGTCTGTACTGTTGTCGCCGTCTCTTGATAAAGATTCTTTCAATTCATCGTAATCTGATCTGGCCTGAACCAGTTTCTCTTTAATTAAGGCTTCAAACTCTTTCAAATCTTTGTCTGAATATCGAGATGCGGTGACAGGCTGAACGGCAGGTTTAACAACGGGTTTTGAAACCGGAGCAGGGGCAGGAATGGGTTTAGCAATCGGAGCAGGTTTTGGAGCGGGAGCTGGTTTAGCAACTGCTTTAACTACAGGCTTTACAACGGGCTTTGAAACCACTTTTTTCACTGGAGCTTTCGCTACTGCTTTTTTCGGAACTGGTTTGGCAACTGCTTTCTTTGCAGGGGCTTTGGCTACTGCTTTTTTCGGAGCAGGTTTAGCAACCGCTTTCTTTGCAGGGGCTTTGGCTACTGTTTTTTTCGGAGCAGGTTTAGCAACCGCTTTCTTTGCAGGGGCTTTGGCTACTGCTTTTTTCGGAGCAGGTTTAGCAACCGCTTTCTTTGCAGGTGCTTTGGCTACTGCTTTTTTCGGAGCAGGTTTAGTAACTGCTTTTTTCACAGGAGCTTTTGCTGCAGGTTTTGTTATTTTCTTGGCGACTGGTTTGGTCGCTGCCTTTTTTGGAGCTGGTTTAGCTGCAACTTTTTTAGCAGGCTTAGAGATTACTTTCTTTGCCATAGGTCTAGGTAGTTTTGGTTAATAATAGTTGCACTTGTCCGCCCGCTTCCCACTCAACTTCCACTGCGCCCTCAATTTCATTTTCATAGGAAATGGAGGAGGCAAGTACTTGACTGCTAATATATTCAGAATTGTTTTTCAATACATCATGAATTGAAAGATCTCCCGAAACTTTAACGTGAATTTTATCTACAACTTCGAAATTCAACTCTTTTCTTAAGTTTTGAATGCGGTTTACCAATTCACGGGCAAGACCCTCCAAGCGGAGTTCTTCAGAAATGGTAACATCAAGAGCTACGGTTAAGCTGCCTTGGTTGGCTACTTTCCAACCTGGAATATCTACTGGAATAATTTCAACATCTTCGGTTAAGATTTCAATTTGATGCGTTTCCCACATGTATTTTCCATGTGACTCAATAGACGCTACAATTTGTTCCGAATTTTCAGTAGCAAAAGCCTGTAGTTCTTTCATGACTTTACCACATTTTCTACCGAGAGTGGCAAAATTCAATTTGAGATTTTTAATGATTTTGGTTGTGTTTTCATCAACACAATTGACCTGTTTCACATTAATTTCACTGCAAATGAGGTCGGCCACATTTCCAATGTATGTGCGAATTTGATTATCTAAAACAGGAATACGAATTTCCGCAAGTGGTTGACGAACACGAATATTTTCTTTTTTCCGAATAGATAAAGCCATGGAAGAGATGCGTTGAGCCAGATCCATTTTCGTCTCCAATTCGGTGTCTCTGAATTCTAAATTTTGCAACAAAGAAAGGTGAACACTTTGATTGTTTCCATTCAAGCTTTGGTACAGCCAATCTGCATAGAAAGGAGCGTATGGCGACATTAACTGAGCAATTTGTTTCAGGCAAGCATGCAATGTAGCATAGGCAGCTCGCTTATCTGAAGTTAATTCACCATGCCAAAAACGTTTTCTAGCAAGACGCACGTACCAATTTGATAAATGTGCATCAACAAAATCTTCAATGGCTCTACCTGCTGGTGTAGGATCAAAGTCATTCAAGTATTTCTCAACTTCTAATGTCAACGCATTGAGTTTGCTGAGAATCCATTTATCTAACTCTGAACGTTCGTGAACAGCCGGATCCAATTCGCTTGGTTGATAGGCATCTATATTGGCATAAAGTGCGAAGAAAGAGTAGGTGTTGGAGAGAGTTCCGAAAAAAGTACGTTGTACTTCTTCAATTCCCTTCACATCAAATTTTAAATTATCCCATGGATCTGCATTGGTTATCATGTACCAGCGCGTTGCATCGGGACCGTATTTTGCCAATGTTTCAAACGGATCAACGGCATTGCCTAAACGTTTAGACATTTTATTTCCATTCTTGTCTAGGACCAATCCATTCGAAATGACATTTTTATACGCTACCGAATCGAAGCATAAGGTTGCAATAGCGTGAAGTGTGTAAAACCATCCTCTGGTTTGATCAACTCCTTCAGCAATGAAATCTGCTGGGAATGATTTCCCTTGTTCAATTTTCTCTT
Organism: Bacteroidota bacterium; assembly: GCA_016868835.1. GTDB lineage: Bacteria > Bacteroidota > Bacteroidia > Flavobacteriales_D > Sanyastnellaceae > CAIZGX01. The sequence continues at coordinate 5,688 of VGFR01000090.1, forward strand.
TGTTTTCGAACGGGTAATGCCATTGTGCATATGGCATAGCACCACTGTCGAACCAAACGTCTATGAGGTCTGATTCGCGACGCATGGGTTTCCCACTTTCACTGACCAAAACAATTTGATCTACATATGGTTTGTGTAAATCGAAGAGTGAATAGTTCTCTACCGAATTATCATTCGGTATGAATTTCTCAAGTGGATTAGCGGTCATTATTCCTGCTGAAACACTTTTTTCTATTTCGCTTTTAAGTTCTTCTACTGAGCCTATGCAGCGCATTTCATTGCCATCTTCTGTTCTCCAAATGGGAAGTGGAATACCCCAAAATCTGCTTCTCGATAGATTCCAGTCATTGGCATTTTCCAACCAGTTTCCAAATCTACCAGTACCTGTTGATGCCGGTTTCCAGTGAATGGAAGAGTTGAGTTCAACCAATCTGTTTCTTTTTTCTGGAACACGAATGAACCATGAGTCAAGTGGGTAATACAATACTGGTTTATCGGTGCGCCAACAGTGGGGGTAGTTGTGCGCGTATTTCTCTTTTTTAAATAGTTTTCCTTCAGTTTGAAGTTTCAAAACAATACGTTCATCTACGCTGAGATAATTTAATTTTTCTGTATCGCGAATGATATTGGCCAAGGCCAATTTTTGTTTCGCAAGCTCTACTGCTTTTTCCTCATCAGAATAGTATGCTTCTTTGACGTATTCTTCTCCAAAAAGAAAAGTGCCGTCTTGTACTTCAGGTACAAATTTTCCTCGTTTATCTACCAAGGTTAGGTTTCCCATTCCGAACTGTTTCGCAACTCGAAAATCGTCTGCTCCAAAGCTTGGCGCTATGTGAACAATTCCAGTACCATCTTCGGTGGTAATGAAGTCACCTGAAATAACTTTGAATGCCTCACCGTCGGTAAGTTGAACAAAAGGAAGTAGTTGCTCGTAATGGATTCCCACCAGGTCTTTTCCAGCTATGGATTGTATGTATAAGTTTGGAATTTTTTTCGATCCCAATTCAAATCCATCCAAGTCTTCGCCATTGGCGGCGGGAAAATATTTTTCTCTTAAGGGCGCTGCCACCAAGAAAAGAGCACGTTCGTTACCGAATGGAGAATAAGATTCAACAATATCATACGTGATTTTTTCACCCACTGCCAACGCCACGTTAGACGGTAATGTCCAAGGAGTGGTGGTCCAAGCTAAGATGTATAAATTCAATGGGCTATCTAGCCCCAGTTTCGATTTGGCATTGATGGTTTTAAACTGTGCGACTGCCGAGGTATCTTTAACTTCTTTGTAGCATCCGGGCTGATTCAGTTCATGTGAACTTAAACCGGTTCCTGCAGCCGGAGAATAAGGTTGAATGGTGAATCCTTTATAGAGCAGATTTTTTTCTTGAAGCTGTTGCAAGAGCCACCAAACACTTTCAATGTATTTGTTATCATAAGTAATGTAAGGGTCTGACATGTCTACCCAATACCCCATTTGCGCAGTTAGTTTTTCCCACAAATCGGTATATTTCATTACCTCTTTTCTGCAAGCTGCATTGTATTCTTCAACGGTAATGGTGGTTCCAATGTCTTCTTTTTTTATACCAAGTGTTTTTTCTACTGAAAGTTCAATTGGAAGTCCGTGGGTATCCCAACCCGCTTTGCGTTGAACTTGTTTGCCTTTCAGGGTTTGATATCGGCAGAAAATATCTTTTATGGTTCTTGCCATGACGTGGTGAATACCAGGCATACCATTGGCCGAAGGTGGACCTTCGAAGAAAACGAATGGTGCTTGACCTTCGCGTTCAGAAATGCTGCGTTGGAAAACATTTTCACGTTCCCAAAAACGTTGAATTTCATCTGCCAAGGCTGGCAAGGAAAGTCCTTTAATTTCTCTGTATTTCGACATGGCTAAAAAATAGAGTGCAAAGATAAAAAAAAGCGGAGGGCTAACCCTCCGCTTTTACATGTGCGCATGGAGGGACTCGAACCCCCACGCCTCACGGCACCAGATCCTAAGTCTGGCGCGGCTACCAATTACGCCACATGCGCATTTTGCGATGCAAATATAACGTGTTGTTTCCGAAAATGAAAGTTTTTCTCTTTGTTACTATCTTTCCGACATGAATTTTCTGCGGCATGTTCTCTTTTTCGGGTTTTTTATATGGTTCACTTGTAGCGCTTTGGGACAATATATTTCTGGAGCACGCATG
>VGFR01000091.1 GCA_016868835.1 Bacteroidota bacterium
GGAAGTGCCGGCAAACCCATATTGAATGTATTGAAGTCAGAGAAAGTATTGAACGTTTTGGTTGCTGTGGTTCGTTACTATGGCGGAACTAAATTGGGAATTCCGGGGTTGATTGACGCATACAAATCGGCAGCAAAAATGGTTTTAGATCAGTGCCACATTGCAGATATTCAAGTAGAATGTGTTTTGTTTTTTCAAATGTCATATGAGCAACAACCTGTTTTTATGAATCGCTTGAATAGAATGAACTACACAAAAAAAGAGATTCATCAAAATGAGCATTTTGAAATGTTAATTTCAGTGAACGAAGAAGACACCTCTCGTTTCATTGAAATGGCGGAAGAACTGAATGTTTTTGTTGAAGTTAAAAATTAATTTTCTTCTTCTTCTTCGTGGGTAAATAACCACACCATGTCATACGGAACCAAGTGAACATTGGTGTAATAGAAGTTTAGAATTTCTTCAAATGTTTTTCCCTTTTTCGCCATATTCATAGCGCCTTCTTGACAAAGCCCTACACCATGTCCAAAGCCTTGACCAATAAAAACGGCTTCATTGTTTTGCAGGTGAACGGTGAAATAAGCAGACTTTAATTTCAGGTCGGAGCGAATTGTTTTCGTTGGAATTTTAATGTTGTTGTGTTGGTAATACATGACTTTTTTGCCCGGAAAAAAAGAGGTGATGCCGAGCGTGTCTGCTGTGTTTACTTTTTTGGTTTCTAAATATTTTGTCCAATCTTGAATAGGAATACGTTTTTCCCAATTGCTGTTGGGCATGCCCATGCAATACGGATCTGGTTTTCCTTTGCAATATGGTAAGGCTGCTTTCCAAACCATTTCTGAATTCAATGTGTGTCCACCACAATTGCTATGAAAGAAAGCCGTAATGAGATGAGCATTTTCATCAATAACTACGAGTTTTTGTGTTTGCTTTACAGCTTCTTCAATACGTGGATCTTTCCGATTTAAACCATGGTAGACTTGACAATGTGTTCCGTCACATAAGTCGGAATGCGGATGTCTATCGAAATTATTTAATGCGTATGTTCTGCATAATACCGCTTGAACCTTGTAATATTCACTGGGTTTATTTGCGCCACCTTCAGCCTCTACAACTCCGGCTACATACGTATCCAAATTCAAAATATTCACTACATACATGCTGCCTTTATCTGCAATAAGTTCAAATGATCCCCAATGAATGTAACCGCTCAACTTTGCACCGTTTACTCCCAATGAAACTTTGCCTTCCGGTTGCAGCAAGATGAATGTAGCGCACTGACCGGTTTTTCCACCGGCTTTCCAATTCATACAACTATCTGTTTTTGTTACCGTACAAATTTCTTTAGCGGCAATGGTAACGGTGGTGGTGTCTGATTTGAACATGCAGACTTGTTCAGATTGAAATTGAAGTTGTGTAATTTTCTTCTGAGCGAACAATTGAACACGAATGTTTTTCTGACCTTGAATGCATGGGGTCAGCAACAAAATAATTAGACCGAATAACAACTTCCTCATGTTACTAAAATAACGGTCGATTTACCTGAGATATTTCCTGTCTTTTCAAGTTGTAAACAGCAAAGAGTTATTAGTTCTTTTCGTTTCTTTGCAGGGTGTTGAAACCCTTGCTCATTATTCCCCCATTAACCCAACTGAATACACCGTATCCGGCTACGGCTTATTTAACCGGATTTTTAAATCAACAGGGAATTCAATCTAGACAAAAGGACTTGGGATTGGACATGGTATTGGACGTGTTTTCAAAAAAGGGATTTGAGCTTTTATTTGATGCCATTGAACAAGGCGATTTTAAATTGACTCAATCGTTAGATAGCATGGTGAAGAACAGACTGGCCTACGAAAGAACCGTAGATGCTGTTGTTTCTTTCCTACAAAATAAAAACTATACTCTAGGCTATCGCATAGCCAGTGGGGCCTTTTTGCCAGAAGGCGCTCGATTCAAACAAGTGAAAGATTTGGAATGGTTCTTCGGAAACATTGGTGTTCAAGACAAAGCCCGATACAAATGCACCATGTATTTGGAAGATGTTTCAGATCTTATACAAGCTACCGTAGGTCCTCATTTTGGATTTTCGAAATATGCGGAACGTATTGCAAGAACAGCCGTTTCTTTCACACCCATTTGGAATGAATTGTTAAAACCAACCCATTATCTCGATGAAATTCTAGAGAAAAATGTGGCTGCATATTTCTTGGAAGAAGTGCCGCCAGTGGTGGGTTTCACTGTTCCTTTTGGTGGTAATTTATATGGCGCATTAAAGGCTGGCCAATGGATAAAAAAACATTTCCCACAAACACAAGTGGTCATGGGCGGAGGGTACGCCAATACGGAGTTGCGTGAATTGTCAGATGCTCGGGTTTTTGATTTTGTAGATTATATCACGCTTGATGATGGAGAAGGCCCTTTTTTGGCTTTGTTAAAGCATGTAGAAAATCCCGTTCAAAACACAAAATTGAAAAGAACGTTCAGACGAACGCCCGCGGGTGAAGTAGAATTTGTAGATACGTTGGAAGGTGGAGATTTTTTACACAGCCAAAAGCCAGCTCCGAAATACGAAGGACTTCGTTTTCATGATTATCTTTCTGTCATTGATATGCCCAATCCCATGCACCGTTTGTGGAATGATGGAAGATGGAATAAGATGACAGTTGCACACGGATGTTACTGGAAGAAATGCAGCTTTTGTGACATTACACTGGATTATATTGGAAGATATGACCAAACTTCGGCTGCGCATTTGGTTGATCAAATGCAAGAGCTCATTGCGGAAACAGGTGAGACTGGATTTCATTTTGTAGATGAAGCCGCGCCGCCCGCAGCGTTGAGAGACTTGGCCGTTGAAATATTGAGAAGAGGACTGCAAGTTTCGTGGTGGACAAACATACGATTTGAAAAAACATTTACACCTGATTTATGCCAACTTTTAGCAGCCTCAGGATGTATTGCTGTTACGGGCGGATTGGAGGTAGCTAGTCCGCGAATTTTGGCACTGATTGACAAGGGGATTTCCATAGATCAAGTAGCACGGGTTTGTGCCGCGTTTCGCGATTCGGGTATTTTGGTTCATGCGTATTTAATGTATGGTTTTCCAACACAAACCGCACAAGAGACCATTGATTCGCTCGAGGTTGTGCGTCAACTTTTTGAGAATCAACTGCTGTTGTCTGGACATTGGCATCAGTTTGCAATGACCGTGCATAGCCCAGTTGGAAAGGACCCTGAGAAATATGGAGTCATTCGAACGGGCCCAGAGTTCGAGGGGTTTGCCAACAATGATTTATTTCATGAGGATCCAAAAGGTGCCGATCATGAGCGGTATTCAGACGGATTAAAGAAGGCATTATACAACTATATGCATGGTGTTGGATTTGATTTTTCATTGAAGAAATTTTTCAATTTCCCAATTCCAAATCCGGTTGTGCCGCGAACACTCATTGAAAGATCTTTGAAATGGATTCCTTCAGATGATGTTGAGGCGAAGGGAATGCATTTGTATATGCATGAAACGCAGATGAAGGTCTTGAAGCAAAAAGGAAACGTGCATGAAATGTTATTCCTACACAAACGTGGTTATGAGAAGTTGGAATTGCCCACGCAAGCTGCAGAATTCTTGATTCAAAACGAAAATAGATTTTCGCTCATGCATGAGCAGACCATTACCTTGAATGAAGTATTGCATCATTTGAGTCAAGCGTTGGCATGCACCACACTGGAATTGGTTGAATATTCCTGGTGGAAGGCCATGCGCAAATACGTTTGGATGGTTCGACTTTAATTCTGTCTATTCGAAGGTTTTGAACTGCTATTGCCTTTTCCGAAACGTGGTTTCCCTCCGCGGTGATTTTTTCCTCCGCCCGATCTAGAGAAAGGTTTATGACTTGTATTCTTTTTTGGTGCGGTTGGAAGCGGTTTGTAATTCGCAGGATACGGATGGTCTGTGATAACAGGAATTTCCAATCCAATGAGTTTTTGAATATCGCGAATGTATTCCAGTTCTTCCGCATCGCAGAAAGAAACTGCTTTTCCTTCGGCTCCGGCACGACCGGTTCTGCCTATTCTGTGAACATATGTTTCTGGAATATTTGGGATTTCATAATTCACAACAAAAGCGAGTTCATCAATGTCAATTCCTCTGGCAGCAATGTCTGTAGCTACGAGTACCCGCGTATGACCTCCTTTGAAGTTTGACAAAGCGCGCTGTCTGTGATTTTGAGATTTATTGCCGTGAATAGCTTCAGCCTTAATGCTGTTTTTTGCAAGCAGTTTAACAACCTTATCTGCGCCGTGTTTTGTTCGTGTAAAAACCAAAGCGGCCCGAATGGACTTGTCTTTCAGCACATGAATAAGCAAATCTTTTTTATCTTCTTGATTCACGAAGTACAGGGCCTGCTCAATTTTTTCTGCCGTAGATGAAACAGGAGTCACCTCTACTTTTTTCGGGGTAGTTAAAATTGAATTTGCAAGTTCTTGAATGGCTTTGGGCATGGTTGCCGAAAAGAAAAGCGATTGTCTTTTTTTCGGAATAAGTTGAAGAATACGTTTTACATCATGCACGAATCCCATGTCAAGCATGCGGTCTGCTTCATCTAACACAAACATGTTGATGTTAGCGAGCTGTATGAATTTCTGTTGAACCAAATCAAGAAGTCTTCCAGGAGTGCAAATGAGAATATCAACTCCGCCTTGAATGGCCCGCACTTGCGACAATTGATTTACACCACCAAATATAACGGTGTGTTTGAGGTTGAGGTGTCTGCCGTAGCTGCTGAAACTTTCTCCAATTTGAATGGCAAGCTCGCGCGTTGGGGTAACAATGAGAGCTCGAATGGGTTTTCTTCCTGGTGTTGATTTCGAGTTTTCAGAAAGTAATTGTAAAATAGGAATAGCGAATGCGGCTGTTTTTCCGGTTCCAGTTTGTGCGCATCCAAGTAAATCATGCCCTTCAAGTAAGATGGGAATGGCTTGTTCTTGAATGGGGGTGGGTGAAGTGTAACCTTCTTGACTGAGTGCTCTGAGAATGGGCTCAGCAATGTTTAACTTTTCAAAAGACATGAATTCAATAACCGTTTCATTTTGATGTGCTAACGCGAAGTTGCATAGCTTGGAATGAAAGCGTGCAAAGGTAGTGCTATCTGACTGAGAATAAAAAGTTTGTTTTTAGGCGTGTCTGCTTTTGCAATGAGAGCAGGAGTAACTGTTGGCCTGTGCGTCAATGAACATGAAATGTTTTTCTTTGGAAAAGAAGCCAAAAAGAAGAAATTGTTTAGTTTAGTGACGCAACCTTTTGGTCCAACGAAAGGGGAGTATTACAATTTCGAAGTTTAGGATTCTCATTTTTAACTTCTATTTCCCCATCCTCAGATACGTCTATCTGAACAATATCGACAGTTATGTAGTATGCGCCATTTCTATAGTAAAGCTCTTTTATTATCGCGTCATCTTTTTGTCTACTTTCAAGACAAATATCCTGAGAAAGAATCATCCCAAATGACAATGTAAAAAAGCAGAGAAATAAAATTTTCATCTTCATAAAATTGAATGTTTTACGACGCAATTTACGTTGATTTTTACAAAACTATTGGGATGAATTTCCCAAATCTGTTCTTCAAACCCGATAAAAATGAGGGCTAACTGCGGGCTTTATTCAAACTAAAAATCCTGAAGCGGTTGTGATTCAACTGCCTCAGGATTTATTTTAAGTGGAGATAATCGGAGTCGAACCGATGACCTCTTGCATGCCATGCAAGCGCTCTAGCCAGCTGAGCTATACCCCCTAAACGCCACAAATATAGGCCCTGCATTCCGCTTCTCAAAACTTCAACGCGGCTTTCTTAAATACCACGTTTGTGGTATTGGCCTCCAATGTGTTCTTTGCGACATTTGTAATACAATGAACTTAGCACAAGGTATACCCGGTCAGCGCACGAAAATTAAAGCCATTGCCCAGCATGAATTGGGCGCGAAGCTCATTGAAATGGGTCTATACCCCGGAAAAGAAGTGCGTGTTGTTTTTCGAGCCCCCTTCCGAGGGCCATTTGCAATTGATGCCGGTGGTGCCGTACTTTCGCTCCGCGAAGAAGAAGCCGCTCTCATAGAGATCGAAGACGCAGTATAACAACCATGTGCAAAAAGATAGCCCTTGTAGGTAGCCCAAATACAGCCAAGACATCCCTGTTTAACCTACTCACCGGTTTAAATCAACAGGTGGGTAACTACCCTGGCGTAACGGTAGAAAAACATTGGGGGAAATTTAACCTGCAAGACGGTCGCGAAATTGAATTGCTTGACCTACCTGGGGCATACAGCCTAAACGCATACAGCGAAGAAGAGAAAATTGTTTCGCAAATTCTTTTCAATACTTCGCACGAAGACTTCCCGGAATTGGTAATCGTTACCGTTGATGCTACCAACGTAGAACGAAACCTTGTTATTCTCACTCAACTCGTTGATCTGAATATCCCGGTGGTTGCGGCGTTGACTATGAACGACCTCAGGTCGAACGCTCCGCTCAATGCAACGGAACTCTCAAAAGCCTTTCACGGTATTCCATTTCTTACCATAAACGGTAGAACAGGTGAGGGGGTCAACGAATTAAAAGATTTCATAAGTCGCTGTGAGCTAACTCCCGTTGCACCTTTCTCTCCTGAAACACTCAAATCAAAGCTGACCATTGGCGAAGCACGACGCGATGCTGAAACTCGAAAGCAAATCATTGTTCAACTGCTGCGCGAAGTACCCTCTTTCCAAAACACAAAAAGCATATCCACTTCTGAGAAAGTAGATCGCGTGTTGGTTCATCCCTTCTGGGGTTACCTCATTTTTAGTGTAGTGCTTTTTGCTATTTTTCAATTCATGTTCTTGATTTCATCCTATCCCATGGATTGGATTGATAGTGTGTTTTTGAATTTTAGTCAGTGGGCGCAAAACACCATGCCTGAAGGTATTCTCACTGATCTTGTAACACAAGGTATTATTCCAGGTATAGGAGGTGTGCTGGTCTTCGTACCACAAATTGCAATTTTATTTTTACTCATTGGTCTGCTCGAAGAAACCGGATACATGACCCGTGTGGTGTTTATTATGGATCGACTCGTGCGTCCGTTCGGACTAAACGGTAGAAGTGTTGTGCCCTTGGTAAGCAGCGCAGCTTGTGCCGTACCCGCAATTTTATCTACCCGTGTCATTGGCAATCCGAAAGAAAGACTCATTACCATTTTAATTTCCCCCCTCATTAGCTGTTCAGCACGAATTCCTGTTTTTGTACTCCTTATTTATTTGGTTATTCCCAATACATATGTCTTCGGGTTTATTGGTATGCAAGGCATGGTCTTGTTTGTAATGTATGCCCTAGGTGTCATAGGTGCTTTGGCTGTAGCCATGGTTATGAATGCCTTTATTGCTACGAAAGAAAAAAGCTTCCTGATGTTAGAAATGCCCCAATATCGCTTTCCACGATGGGGAAATATTTTTCTCAATCTCAAAGAGAAATTGCAAGCCTTTGTTTTCGATGCGGGAAAAATGATTTTGGCTCTCTCTATTGTGCTCTGGGCACTTGGAACGTTTCCAAAAATTACGTTGGAACAAGAACAACAAGGTGTAAGTCAAATTGAAGAATCATTTCTTGGCAAAGCTGCAAAAACAATTTCACCCGCCTTCGAACCTTTGGGATACGATTGGAAGATGACCGTCTCTATCTTAACTTCATTTGCAGCTCGAGAGGTTTTTGTTGGCACCATGGCAACGCTCTATTCTGCCGGTGAAAATTTTGAAGAAGATGACTCATTGCTTACTCGCATGCAAGAAGATGTGAATGAAGTCACAGGCCAACCAGCCTATCATCTCGCTTC
>VGFR01000092.1 GCA_016868835.1 Bacteroidota bacterium
TAAAATGCGAGGTATCCACCATGCCGAGGTTATTTCTGCAGTGGCATTGGACAATACCTCAAAAAGTGCTGTGCAACAAATGGCAGAGAGAATGGCAGGTGGCCAAATTATTTTGACTGAACGAATTGATTCGAGCCTCATTGGGGGATTTGTGTTGCGTGTGAACGGTCAAGAGTACGATGCCTCTGTTACAGGTAAATTGAATAAGATAAAAAAAGATTTTTCGAAAAACCCATACGTTCCCGCTTTGTAGGAACAAACACTGAAAATTATGTCAGATATCAAACCAGCAGAAATTTCTGCAATTCTTAGAGAGCAATTAGCAGGTGTAAAAACTGAGACTGAATTGCAAGAAGTGGGTACTGTGCTCCAAGTTGGAGACGGTATTGCTCGTATATACGGATTGTCTAATGTGCAGTCCGGGGAGCTTATTGAATTTGAAAATGGTGTTCGCGGAATCGCATTGAACCTAGAAGAAGATAACGTAGGTGCTGTATTGTTAGCTCCTGCAGGTGATTTGAAGGAAGGTGCAAGTGTAAAGCGTACCGGTACCATTGCTTCCATTCAAGCAGGTGAAGGTATGTTGGGTCGTGTAGTGAATACATTGGGTGAACCTATTGATGGAAAGGGTCCTATTGGTGGAGAATTATTTGAAATGCCACTTGAGCGTAAAGCGCCTGGGGTAATCTACCGTCAACCTGTTAAGGAACCACTTCAAACCGGAATTAAGGCCATTGACGCTATGATTCCAATCGGACGTGGACAACGTGAATTGATCATTGGTGACCGTCAGACCGGAAAAACTACGGTTGCAATTGATACCATCATTAACCAGAAAGAATTTTATGATAAAGGCGAACCTGTATTCTGCATCTATGTAGCTTGTGGTCAGAAAGGATCTACAATTGCAGGAACGGTTAAAACTTTAGAAGACGCTGGTGCAATGGCCTATACTGTTGTTGTTGCTGCAACAGCTTCAGATCCTTCGCCACTTCAATTCTACGCTCCATTCGCTGGATGCGCCATTGGAGAATACTTCCGCGATACTGGAAGGCCAGCCTTAATTGTTTATGATGATCTTTCAAAACAAGCGGTTGCATATCGTGAAGTTTCTCTACTTCTACGTCGCCCACCCGGACGCGAAGCATACCCTGGTGACGTATTCTATTTGCATAGCCGCTTACTTGAGCGTGCCGCTAAAGTGAATGAAACACAAAGTGTAGCAGAAGCTATGAATGACCTACCTGCTAGTTTGAAAAGTAAGGTGAAAGGTGGAGGTTCATTAACGGCACTTCCAATCATTGAAACCCAAGCTGGTGACGTGTCTGCATATATTCCAACGAATGTAATTTCCATTACCGACGGTCAGATTTTCTTAGAGTCGAATTTATTTAACTCAGGTGTGCGTCCCGCAATTAACGTGGGTATCTCTGTAAGTCGTGTAGGAGGCTCTGCTCAAATTAAATCCATGAAGAAAGTTGCGGGTACATTGAAGCTTGACCAAGCACAATACCGTGAACTTGAAGCATTCGCAAAGTTTGGTTCAGACCTCGATGAATCTACCAAATTCGTCCTTGAAAAAGGTAAACGTAACGTAGAGATTCTAAAGCAAGGACAAAACAGCCCACTTTCTGTAGAAAAGCAGGTTGCAATAATCTATTGTGGAACGAAAGGTTTGTTATCACGTGTGCCTGTAGACAAAATCAAATCTTTTGAAGAAGACTTCTTGAAGACTTTAGAAGTGAGTCATGCAGACGTTTTAACCGCAATCAGAAATGGAAATATTGGTGATGAAGTAACTGCGGTACTAGAGACCGTAGCGAAAGATTTATCAGCTCGATACAACTAAAGATAAAGATTAGCAGTAATGGCAAATTTGAAGGAAATACGGACTCGAATTGTTTCAGTAAATTCTACCATGCAGATCACTTCTGCCATGAAGATGGTTTCTGCAGCAAAATTGAAACGCGCTCAAGATGCCATTACAAAAATGCGTCCCTATGCTGACAAGCTTCAAGAAATTCTATCGAATGTAAGTTCTGCTGAGGCCAACAGTGATTTTAGTAGAAACGGAGAAGTAAAAAATACATTAATCGTAGCTATTACTTCGAACAGAGGGTTGTGTGGTGGATTCAATAACAACATCATTAAGGAAGCAAAGCTGGTTGCTAAACACGCAGACGGTGATGTGAAATTGTTGTCTTTAGGAAAAAAGGCAAATGATGTGTTCAAGCGTACTGAGATGCACACAACTGAGGGCTTTTCAGATACCCCCTATACCATATTTGACGCTTTGACTTTTGGTAACGTTTCTGAATTAGCAGAGACACTTATGACTCAATTCAAATCGGGTAAGTATGACAAGATTGTATTGATTTACAACAAGTTCAAAAATGCAGCAGTTCAATCGGTAGAAACAGAACAATTCCTACCCGTAATTGCTTCAGCCTCAGCAGAAGGAAATTCAGATTACATCTTCGAACCAGAAAAAGAGCAAATTCTAAACGAATTAATTCCACGATCACTCAAGGTTCAATTGTTTAAAGCCCTTTTAGATAGTCAAGCTGCAGAGCATGGTGCGCGTATGACCGCCATGCATAAAGCAACAGACAACGCATCTGAAATGGTGAAGGAGTTGAAGCTTACCTACAACAAGGCAAGACAAGCGGCAATTACAGGTGAGATTCTTGAAATTGTTGCCGGTGCTGAAGCCTTAAACGGTTAAGATGTTTAACTTCGTGACAGTCCATTAACCTGTCATGATTCGGAAGATTATTCAGCATACTTTTTTCTATTCCTTCGCGAACCAGATTCCTGCGCTAGTTAATCTCTTTCTGCTCCCTATTGTCACACCTTTTCTATCAAGTGAGGACTATGCCACGTATGGTTTAATACTGGCCTATGTTGGAGTTCTTGGGGCATTTAGCAGTCTAGGTTATGTAGTTCTTTTTCAGAACAGTTTTTTTCACATGGGTGAAGCTTTCAGGTCGAAATGGTCTAGGCTTCTCGGATTTCAGTGGGCCTATAAGATTATTTATGCCGCAATAATAACTTTATTGCTATCTATTGTCCTAAAATCACATACACACTCAACGCAAGAGCTATTCGTTGTCTTGTTTTTGGTCGTAATTCCACTTCTTTTCTTTGATTTAACTAAATCTATTGGAATTCGTCTCTGTCAATTTAGAAATGATCATAAAAAGGTCTATTTCATTTCTATTTGTACTGCATTCGTTGCAACCATTCTAACTCTTATAGGTATTTTGTATTTTCAGTTGGGCTATAAAGCGTGGTTAATCTCTGCGGCGGTGAGCGGAGGAGTCCAAGCTTTATACTTCGGATATATATTATATGTGAAGGAAGGAATTCGGCCTAGTTTGATCTGGAGCAAGAAGGAGATTTTAGAGGATTTAAAAACCGCTCTTCCCTTGGTACCGAAAGAATATGCAACCTACGTTTTAAGTAGTTCTGATAGGGTCTTATTGGATCAGTTTCATGTTTCAAATCAACAAATTGGTAATTACAACATTGCCTATTCTTTTGCATCATATTTTGACAATATTCAAATGCAAGCCAATCAGGTGATTACACCCATCTTGTTTCGTAAGTTCAAGGAAGGGAATTCAGTTGATTTCATTCGTGGATTAACACATATATGGTTCTTTGTTTCCATTTTTCTTGCAACTCTGGTTGGATTATGGATTCCAGTCTTGTTTCCATTCTTGTACCGAAATCCAACACTAATCGATAGTGCACCCTTTGCGGTCTTATTGTTTTTTACATTTTGTTACCGCCCCTTGTATGTAGCTGCTGTTGATTTTTCTATTTTCAATAAGAAAACCTTACCTATTCTGTGGATCACACTTATAGCTGCTGCAATGAATTTAATTCTGAATGTGGTATTAATTCCTTATATAGGAGCTTGGGCCTCTGTTTGGGCTACATTCATATCCTACTTATCCTTGCCTATATTGGGATTTTATCTGATTCAAGAAAACTTCGAAATGCGGAGGAAAATTATGCCCATTGCCTCGGTTCTTTTAACGGTCTTGAGTGCTTTAGGCTGCTACGCGTTGTTTCATGTCAACTTGATTGAGAGAATGAGCATTACGGCCGCACTATTGGTTCTCGCATTTTTCATGTATTGGTACAAAATAAGAGTCTTCCTTCAATTGATGAATCATGAGTAAAAAAGACTTTATATTGACCGACTTTTCTGAAATACTACACGATTTCAATCGTGTTTTTCCCGATCCGGAAATGCATGAATTTGAATCATACGGATTTCTGAAATTAGCTCAGCATGGACATGCATATGCCAAAATTCAGGCGTTGAATAAGAGAGGTGAGTTCCCAACTCAAACTTTTCCATTTCAATTCAAGCGGCTCATCAAGAATGTAGTTCGAAAAAAATTGAAGGTGAAGCAACTCCTTCAAGAAGAGGCGATTTTACTTCCAAAGCGAGTGGATTATATCAACGGTAGTCCAGAATCAGTTCTTGTGAAAAAACTACTGGAGTCAGAGCTAAATCATGTTCAAACGTGGGATGTTTCTCAGAAGTTTCCATGGGCAGATATGAAACTTCAACTTCAGGCACCATGGGCCATGGTAATAGATTCAAACGTTAGAAGAATCCACAAGGCGTTACAAGTTTGGCTGACAAGAATTGCGTCACATGTTTCGATAGAACATTTTCCTTACTATGCGGGAGCTGCAGCTACTTTCCTTCATGAATACATGTTTTGGAATACAGTGATCGCTGGAAGTAGACTTAAAAAATTATACATCGTAACTCATTATCACCAAGAGGGATTGATTGCAGCCTCAAAAAATGCAGGGGTCACTGTTGTTGAATTACAACATGGTTTAATATCAAAACATGATTTATATTATGTTTATGATTCCAAATTTGAGGCGCTGTATAAAAAAAGTTTTTTTCCAAATGAGTTATGGTGTTTTGGTGAATATTGGATAAGAAAATTCGAGAATTCTGCTGATGTAAAATCAATGAATATTTTGTCAAAGGGTGATTTTCGATGGAATAATACAACGTTGGAAAAGGCTGAGAAACGCAATGTCATACTGGTAACTACGCAAAAAAATATGTTCTCAGTTTATGCAACATTAATTGACAGAATAGATGATTTATTGAAAAATTATTCCGATTGGAAGTGTGAGGTGAAGTTGCATCCACTTGAAAGCAATACTGAGGCATATTTTCAATTGAATTTGTCAGAAAAAGTGAAGATCTTACCTGTTGAAACGAACATCCAACATGTTTTAGCTTACAGCAAAATTCAAGTAAGTATATACAGTACTACATTCTACGATGCTTTAGGACAAGATGTCTTCAATTTTTCGTGGATAGATTCAGGTGTTTCTGATGACTATGTGAGTGAAGTTATAACGGAGGCTGTTGCGCTTCCTCTTGAATTGAAAGAAGACGTAATTTCTAAATTTCTAAATACTACGAATTCATTTTTTGTTGACCGCAAGCAGATTTTTCAGGAATACAGTGCGTCTCTGATTTTTGATGCAACGAATTGATTTTGTGGCATGTCTTTTCAGTATATTTGTTAGAGACCATTAACTTATGAGAAAAATTTTACTTTTGTTGACAGCGTGTTTTTCAGTGATGTTTAGCTACGCCCAAAGTACTTCAGCTACTGCAACGGCCATTACACCAGGTGATTTCTTACCCACAAGTACTGGTCTTCCGCAAAGTAGTTTTACCAATTTTTGCTTGGTCGCGGGTTCTGGTCAAACCGCTACAACATGTGCAACTACCTTGACGGATTTGCGTTGGTTTAAATTTACTGTACCCAGCGGAACTCCATCTGCCGCGGTTAAAATTACCGTTGTTCCAACAGGGTTTGATGCCATTATTGATTTTTATGCAGGCACTTCTGCTTCACCAATATTCAAAGAGTGTTCTAATGCTGTTGCAGGAATTGCCACCGAAATTTTAAGAACAACCTGGGCCACAAATCCGGTGTCACCAGGGACGGAATATTATTTTCGTGTCAGTGCTACAACCGATATTGCAAGTGGCTGCTTCGATGTGAAAGTGGAGTATTACCCTACGGCATTTGTAAATGCTTCTCCCAATCCTGCGGTAGATACAGGCATGCCAGGTTACAAGGCAAATCAGTTTTTAAAACGAAATTATCCAAATGCAGCAACGCCGAACGCTCAGGTTCAAAACACCAAATTCCGTGTAGTCAATATTGCAGATGGAACCACGACATGCACTGGCCAAATTACAGGCTCTGCTGACCAACTTCTCATTTACAATATTCCATGCATGTGCTATGGGAACAACTACAACGTTTGGGTTGAATTGCGTGTAGATGGCCATTGGTGTGGTGAAGGTCCTTTAAGGCAGGTAAATATGGAAGCATCACCAACTAATGCAGTGAGTAATGCGGCATGTCTAACTCAAACCCTGCTTTCAGGGGTTTTGAATACAACATACTACGGTTCAACCGCTCAAATTGAATGGGAATTTTCATCGGGTGGAAGCGTGGTAGCCACTGTTCAAACGCCTGTCGGGTCTACGAATATTCAGTTGTACAACCCCGGATTGGCTTGTCTTCGGTATAACCGAATTTATTCGGTTCGTGTAAGAATGAGATATTGCAATGTTTGGGGTGATTGGAGCTCACCCTACTGCCTAATAACCGCACCAATACCTTATTTGACCGTAACAGGACCACCTTCAAGTGGATACGCCAATATCTGCGGTACAACCATTTCGCAATACAGCTTTGCTTATACCCAATATGTTCAAGGTGCAAGTCAGTACATCTGGCAAGTGGCACAGGTTGACCCTGCAGCACCAAATGTTCCAATTGCCCCAGCAGTTGTTACAACCACTGGAATTGAATATTTGAATTTAGCCACGCAAGGGCTCGTGTCTGGACAGAGTTATAGAATTGCAGCCAAACCACGCTTAACATCATGTAATAACCCACAGGAAGGTGACTATGGACAATTCTGCGTATTCACAATCGCAGGTGGTGTGGCCCCAAATTCCAGTGCCAGCATGGACTTGGTTACAGAAGAACAATTAGAAAATAATGTGAGTCGAAATGTGGAATTACCTATGGATATTGATCAACAAGGTAATATTGCGGTTATTCGATTCCAAGGTGTTGACGAGAAATTAATTACTGTTCGTTTTTTAAATGAAGCAGCTTTGGGCAAAGGTCGAATTGAAATCGTGAACATGTCGGGTCAAATCATTTATGCTTCCGATGTATATTCAGAATCACTAGACCAACTTATTCAATTGCCTCTACCTCAACAGTGTTCAACTGGATTGTATCTGGTGAGAGTACAAACAGAAAAAGGAAGCACTACTGAGAAGTTTTATTTGAATTAACCTTGGTGCTTGTTTCTGAGATTATCTCGGATTTCCTGCATGAAATCACTAGCGAAAACAAAGTTTTCTAAGTTCTTGTTTTCGGAATGAATCAATTCATTCGAATTTCCTTGCCATTCAACCATGCCATTGTGAATGAAATTGATGCGATCACCAATTTCCATAACAGAGTTCATATCATGGCTTACTACAACTGTTGTAATTCCCAAATCATAGGTTAATTCTCGAATAAGTTTATCTATCACCAATGATGTTTCAGGATCTAAACCGGAATTGGGTTCATCAACGAAAAGATATTTCGGATTCATGACAATGGCGCGAGCGATGCCAGTTCGCTTTTTCATTCCACCAGAGAGTTCCGATGGATAAAGGTGATTTTTATCTTTTAGATTAACACGTTCTAAGCAAGAATTTACAAGATTTAGTTTTTTTTTTTTACTAAA
>VGFR01000093.1 GCA_016868835.1 Bacteroidota bacterium
CGTATGTTTGACTCCAAGGGGCTTATTTGCCAGAATCGCACTGACCTCGATAAGAGGAAACAAAGATTCGCTTCGAATTCAAATGAAGGTTCTTTGGAAGAAGCATTAACCGGTACAGATGTTTTTTTAGGTCTATCACAAGGGAACATTGTCACGGCGGAAATGATTCAAGCCATGGCGGCTAACCCAATTGTCTTCGCTCTAGCAAATCCAGATCCTGAGATTCCATACGAGGTGGCCATGGCTGCAAGGCCTGATGTTATAATGGCTACTGGTAGAAGTGATCATCCAAATCAAGTGAACAATGTACTTGGATTCCCTTTCATTTTCAGAGGTGCTTTGGATGTTCGTGCAACCAAGATTAATGATGCTATGAAACTAGCCGCTGTCCGAGCATTAGCAGATTTAGCACGTGAATCAGTACCAGAGGAAGTCATGGAGGCATACCACCTGAAGAACTTGACCTTCGGTAAAGATTATATTATTCCGAAACCTTTAGATCCAAGATTGTTAGTTGCGGTATCTTCCGCTGTTGCAAAAGCAGCAATGGATAGCGGCGTAGCGAAATTGCCTATTCAAGATTGGGATGCATATGCGAATGATTTACTTCGCCGCATAGGACGTGATAACGCATTAACCAGAGGAATTGCAGAACGTGCGAAAAAAGATAAGAAAAGAGTGGTATTTGCGGAAGGTGATAATCCGAAAGTTTTGAAAGCAGCTGAGATAGCGAAAGACGAAGGTGTTGCAATTCCAATTTTACTTGGTCAAGAAGATCACATTCGTCAAATGATTGTTGATTTTGATTTGGATTTGCATGATGTGGAAATCATTGATCCAAGACTTGAAGCTCATCAAGCAGAAAGAGAAAAATATGGTGACCTCTTCTATCAGAGAAGAATGAGGAAAGGGGTGAATCAGACAGAGGCGGTTCGTATGATGCGTGAGCGAAATTATTTTGGAGCCATGATGGTTGAAACGGGTGTGGCCGACGCCATGATTTCAGGTATGACTAGAAATTATGCGAAAGTCATTCGTCCCGGTTTACAGGCCATTGGACCAGCAAAAGATGTGAAAACCGTTTGCGGAATGTACATTGTACAAACACCAAATGGTCCCTTATTTTTTGCAGATACTACAGTAAACGTGAATCCGACCGCCGAGCAGTTGGTTGAAATTACATTGCTCGTATCTGAAGCCGTGCAAAAATTGAAAATTTCGCCTCGAATTGCCATGGTAAGTTATTCGAATTTCGGATCGGCTGAGGGCGATGATGCTGCGAAAGTTTCAAAGGCTGTTTCAATACTTCACGAAAAACACCCGCACTTGATAGTAGACGGTGATATTCAAGCCAATTTTGCACTGAATGCCGAAATGCGTAAAGAAATATTCCCATTTTCGAAATTGTCCGATGCTCGTGTGAACACACTCATTTTCCCGAATTTATCTGCAGGGAATTCGAGTTACAAATTACTCCAAGAAATTACTGGAATGGAGGTTATAGGACCAATTTTGTTAGGAATGAAACGAAGCTACCATATTCTTCAAATGGGATGTAGCGTTCGTGAAATTGTGAATATGGTTCGAGTTGCTGTAATTGATGCACAAGCAAAAGGCAGTTTAAAAAGATAATATGTTACACGCTTTAACCGGAACAATCGTCGAAAAATCTCCCGTGCACGCAGTGCTTGATGTGAACGGCGTTGCGTACCATTTGAATATTAGTTTGTCAACATATTCCTTTTTGCCACAAGAAGGAAAGACCACCCTGTATACCCATTTTCATGTCAATGGAAATGATTTCTCACTGGTGCTTTACGGATTCAAAGACACCCACGAAAGAGAGCTTTTCAGAAAGTTAATCAGCGTGAGTGGTGTTGGCCCGAATACGGCGAGAATGGTTTTGTCTAGTCTCAATGTAATGGAGCTCATTCAAGTTATTTCCAACAAAGAAGTAGCTGCGTTGAAGCGAATTAAAGGCATTGGTGAAAAAACAGCTGAACGGATTATTGTGGACCTGCACAATAAAGTTGGAAAAGTTGATGATGCTTTTGTGGAAAAAATTGGGGTTCTGCACAATACCACAAAACAAGATGCGTTAGTGGCCTTGTCCCAATTGGGATTAGAAAAAACCAAAACCGAGAAACTGCTTGATAAGATTCTACTTGGAAATGTTGAACTTTCACTAGAAGATCTTATTAAACAGGTACTTAAACAAATTTAGTGTGCGAAAATTGAGTGACTTCTTATTGCGAGGAAGAATGGTATTTTTACTTTTCTTTTTCGCGGCCGTTGCTCAAAATGGCTTTGCACGTAATCAAAAAGAATTTGCATTTCTCCTTCCAGATACCCTAACTCCAATTTGGCCGAACACTGACTTTTTTTATCCCAATCAAGACCTACCTGGAATTCAACTTCCTCTGCCATCAAATATTCATTACAAAGTCGAATACAATCCACTCACTGGAAAATATGAGGTAAGACAGACCATAGGTGATCGTCTAGATTTCAGAAGGCCTTCTGAAATGGAAATGGATGACTTCTTAGATTTTCAATTGAACAAAAATGTCTCAAAATATTGGAAGAAAATTCAAGAAGATAAAGACATTGCCAACAAAGAATTTGCTCCTGTTATCAAAGTGGGGGGAGACAATTTCGAACATTTATTCGGTTCGAATGAAATTGAGATTAGACCGCAAGGATCAGCAGAGTTGACATTTGGAATTAATCGCTCAAAAACAGATAACCCCAGAATCCCAGAGAGACAGCGAACCAATACAACATTCAACTTCGACCAAAAAATTCAAATGAACGTCATTGGGAATGTTGGAACCAAAATGAAAATTAAGGTGAATTACAATACAGAATCCACCTTCGACTTTGAAAACAACATGAAGGTTGAATACACCGGAGATGAAGATCAAATCATGCGTAAAATTGAATTGGGTACCGTGTCTTTACCACTCACAGGGTCTCTCATGCCAGGAAGCATTGGTCTCTTCGGGGCGAAAATTGAGACACAGTGGGGAAAACTGAAAAATACAACCATTTTAACCCAGCAAAAAGGGGAACGGAAAGAGATTACGGTTCAGGGCGGTGCGCAAACAACAAACTTTGATATACCAGCTGACAACTACGAAGCCAACAGACATTATTTTCTCTCCGGATTTTTCCGAGATTCATATGACAACGCCTTGGCTGCCTTACCCGTAGTGAATAGCGGAGTGAACATTACACGTATTGAAGTTTGGGTGGTAAATCAACAAGCGAATACGCAAGATGTGAGAAATGTTTTGGCCTTTTCTGACTTAGGTGAAAGTTCACCCTTCCTCTCTTCAGACTATAACAATAGTGGCATTATTTCACCTGGACAACTCCCGAATCCGGATAACGAAAACAATCTTTTGTACAACAACCTCATGACGAATCAAGAGGTTTTGAATTTTACGAATTCCAATGCCGCCATTCAAAACTTGGGATACGGATTGCGACAGGGAGTTCACTACGAACGTGTGGGAAATGCACGAAAACTGACTGCTACAGAATACACATTCAACAGTCGTTTGGGTTTCATTTCGTTAAAGCAATCATTGAATAATGCTGAGGTTCTTGCAGTGGCATACGAGTATACATTGAATGGTCAAACCTTTCAAGTTGGCACACTTTCACAAGATGGTATTGTAGCTCCCCAAGCATTGATTTTAAAAATGCTCAAATCTTCAATCACAACCGTTCGATTAAGCGACGGAAATCCGGCACCGCTCTGGGACAATATGATGAAGAATGTGTACAATCTTGAAGCGTTCGGTATAGCTCCAGAAAATTTCCGATTGGAAGTATGGTATAATAATCCAGCCACGGGTGTGAATATGAACTACATTCCCCGAGAACCTTTCGATGGGAAATTATTGATTCAAGTACTCAATTTGGACCGAATAGACGCTCAACAAATGCCGGGTAGTGATGGGTTCTTTGATTTTGTAACCAATGCAGCAACCCAAGGTGGTCTCATAGATGCAAGTTCTGGAAGAATCTATTTCCCTGTGACAGAGCCATTTGGTTCTCACCTTGCAGACAAGGTCACAGCAGAACTTGGCAATACTCCTCAGGCACAACAGATCATTTCGCAAGTTGTTTTTCAGCCTCTTTATGATTCTACCAAGACATCTGCACAAATTAATTTTCCGCAGCTCAATCGATTTAGAATTAAAGGTCAGTATCAAAGCGCATCAGGGTCTGAAATTTCATTGAATGCATTAAATATTCCCCAAGGAGCTGTAACAGTTACAGCCGGTGGTCTGCGGTTGTCAGAGGGAACAGATTATACGGTCAATTACAATTTGGGAAAAGTAACCATTTTGAATGAAAGTGTTCTGCAAGGTGGACAGCCCATCAAGATCTCAGTTGAGAGTAATTCGATGTTTAATCTGCAATTCAAAACCCTATTGGGTAGCCGGTTCGATTATAAGTTTTCTGATGCATTGAATGTGGGAGCAACGGTATTAAACTTGAAAGAGCGTCCATTGACTCAAAAGGTAAATGTGGGCGATGATCCCGTGAATAATGCGATGATAGGATTTGATGTGAATTTTCAAAAAGAAATGCCAATCATAACCAAGTGGATAGATCGAATTCCGGGTATTCAAACCAAAGAGAAATCATCACTGAATTTTTCACTTGAAGCGGCCAAAATATTTCCAGGTCACTCCAGAGCCGTCTCGAAAGATGGAAATGCATATGTAGATGATTTCGAGGGTAGTCAAAGTGTCATAGATCTACGAGCGCTAAATCAATGGTTCTTGGCTTCAACTCCCAAACTTCAAAACGCGTTGTTTCCAGAGGGGAATTTAGAGGATAGTCTAACATATGGATACAACAGAGCCAAACTGGCCTGGTACGTCATTGACCCGTTATTTTTCCGCACAAATTCTTTAACCCCGGCAAGCATTACACAAGACATACAGAGTAATCACTTCATGCGTGAAGTTCTTGAATCAGAAGTTTTCCCGAATAGACAATTACCAACAGGTACTCCCCCCAATATAGCAACCCTTGATTTATCCTATTTTCCCTCTGAACGAGGACAATACAATTTTGAATTACCAAACGGACAAGCAGGTTATTCAGCCGGACTCAATGCGGATGGTACATTGAAAGATCCAAGCTCGCGATGGGGAGGAATTCAACGTTCGTTGACCACTACAGATTTTGAAATGTCGAACGTTCAATTCATTCAGTTTTGGTTGATGGATCCATTCAATGAGGATTCACAAAACATTTCTGGGGGTGATTTATATTTCAATTTAGGAAACGTTTCAGAAGATGTTTTGAATGATTCACAAATGGGATTTGAAAATGGATTCCCATCGGCAAACAACGAATTGCCAACGGGTCAAGGTACATGGGGTATTTATCCTTCGCCAACCACATTCAACGTGGTGAATGCTTTCGATAATACTGCTGGAAATTACCAGCAACAAGATATTGGTTTAGATGGTTTAAATTCCACTGCAGAACAATCGTATTTCAATACTTGGTTACAAACTGTGCAAGGATTCCTTGATGCTACTGCTTACAATAAATTTGCTCAAGATCCCTCAGCAGATAATTTCAAATATTTTAGAAGTTCGGAGGCAGATCAGAATAACTTAAATACGCTTGAGAGATATAAAAATTACAACGGTTATGAAGGAAATTCAAACACAGACACTCCAGACGGATTTCCAATAGCCGCAACTACAATTCCGAACACTGAGGATATTAACCAAGACATCACGTTAAATTCTATAGAAAGTTATTTCCAATACAAAGTGAGTCTGCGTCCGGAGGATATGGGCGAAGTAAATATTGGTAGAAATTACATAACAGATACATTCGAAACAACCAAGTTAACCGCGAATAACGAAGAACGCACCATTCGTTGGTATCAGTTCAAAATTCCAATTAAGGAATTTGAAAAGCGTGTTGGAAACATTGCAGATTTCAGATCCATCAGATATATGCGGGTTTTTTTGAAGGGATTTGAAGAGCCAGTTACTCTTCGTTTTGCACGATTGGAATTGGTTCGCGGAGAATGGAGAAAATACGAGAGAACGTTGGCAGGTAGCCAAGAATTGGAGCCCAATGACGATCCTGAAACATCATTCAACTTAGCCGCTGTAAATATTGAAGAGAATGGAAACAGAGAGCCTATTCCTTATGTAGTGCCGCCCGGTATCATTCGTGAACAAGATGTAGGTTCACCAAACCTGAGAAATCTCAATGAGCAGTCACTAGCGCTTACTGTTTGTAATCTTAAAGATGGCGACGCACGCGCAGCCTATCGCAATGTGAACTATGACATGCGTCAATATAAAAAGCTGCGCATGTTCGCTCACGCAGAGGCTTTTGAAAATGCAAACGATCTGAAAGATAAAGACTTGTCCGTCTTCGTTCGTTTGGGTTCAGATTTCAATGACAACTATTATGAATATGAAATTCCAATGGAGGTAACTCCGTGGTATACGAACAACGATGATGAAATTTGGCCTGGAAATAACAATTTTGATATTCAACTTTCGGACCTTCAAAATTTAAAATTGAATCGTCCGGCAACAACAAGTGTCATGACGGTGACCGATACTCTATTGGCCAATAACATTCGTATTTCAGTGAAAGGAAATCCGAATTTGGCCAATGTAACCGTGCTCATGATTGGAATTCGGAATCCAGATAAGGACAACAATTCTTTCACCGCCCAAGATGATGGTCAGCCCAAATGCGGTGTAATATGGGTGAATGAGTTGCGCTTGTCTGAGTTCGATGAGAAATCAGGTTCTGCAGCCATAGCTCGATTGAATGCACAATTGGCCGATTTTGGAAATGTTGCAGTTTCAGGAAATATCAGCACTCCCGGTTGGGGTTCTATTGAACAACGAGTTCAACAAAGACAACAAGAGACGAAGATGGGATTGGATGCAAGTAGCACCTTGCAGTTGGGTAAGTTCTTTCCAAAAGCCTGGGGTGTGCAAATGCCGATGTATTTAGGATTTTCGGAAAGCGTTCAAACACCGCGATATAGTCCCCTTCAACCTGACTTGCAGTTAACAGATTTACCGAATTTATCAAAACCACTGAGGAAGAAATCCCAGACCTATACAAAGCGCCGCAGTATCAATTTTACGAATGTAAAATTTGCACCGAAAAAAGATGCGGCAGCAGGGAAGCAAGACGGATTGCCTCAACCCGCTCCAGATAAAGGAAAAGTGGGTCAAGCTCAAGTAGGCGGAGGTGCTGCTCCTGCGAATGACATGAAGTTCTATAGCCTCGATAACTTCTCGGTTTCTTACGCATACAATGAACTGTATTTCCGAGATATAAATATGGATTGGAGGCTACAGAAGCAATATCAAGGAGCATTTGACTATGCATTCACCAATAAGCCTAAGGAGTGGAAACCGCTCGCTAAAATTCCAGTTATAAAGGATTCAAAATATCTGAAATGGCTGAAAGAGGTCAACTTTAATCTAGGTATCAAATCAGCAAGTTTCAGAACTGAGATGAATAGATCTTATGAAACAAGCCGAATTCGAAATAATTCACTTGAGTTAACAGGAATTTATTCCGATATGCTCATACAAACACAAGCACAGAAAAACTGGAATTGGACCCGCAATTACAATTTGAAATACGATATTACAAAGAATTTGAAAACAGATTTTGCAGCC
>VGFR01000094.1 GCA_016868835.1 Bacteroidota bacterium
ATTTCTCCCATATTGGAGCCAGTGCAAGCAACCGTTTACAATCTGTAGACTTGTCAAAGTCTTTCATGATGAGTCGAACAGATTTCATCCACTCTTCCGATTGTGATTGAAATTTATTTCCTTTTAAATCTTGTAAAATTGTTGGTGAATTAATAATCTCTGCTAAACCCTGATTCAACCCGAAAATTTCAGGTCCATAGAAAACAAATTCAGTATATGCGGCCATGTACAAATTCACTTGTAAGTTTTCCGGAGCCAAATACATTTTACTAATTCTTTCTAATAAATCTATGTAACTGGCCTCCATCTCTTTCGACTTTGCTATGGATATCCACTGTAACTCTTCTTTCTCCTTTAAAGCAATGGCATTGAATTTATTCAACCCAAGAACTTGACCTTGCCATTTTTTATATGCATTTGCAACATCACTTTGCTTCGCGGCATATTGTATACGTAATTGGTCGCTGCTGCGCATAGCTGCATCAATAACCTCCAAGTTTTTCTTTCTGAATTCAATTCGCATGGGCGCCAAATACTCGTGATTGTATTTCACACCGGCACTTGTAAGCAAATGTTCTGTTCTTCCCGGAAAACCATAAATCATAGTAAAGTCACCGGCTTGTGTTCCTTTCAGCGAAATTGGAAAGAAATGTTTTGGTTGAAATGGCTTATTTGCGGTGGAATAATTGGCTGGTTCGTTTTCTTCATTGGCATAAATCCGAAATACAGAGAAGTCTCCGGTATGCCTTGGCCAAACCCAATTATCTGTATCTCCTCCAAATTTACCTATACATGAAGGAGGCGCCCCTACCCAACGCACATCGGTATAAGTCTTTGAGACAACCATGAAGTATTGGGTGTTATAGTTGAAAGAACGAATTACCGCTTTGCAATTCTTTGGCAATTCTGTTTTATTCAAAATGTTTGCATATACGCTATTTAACGCTGAAGCCAAATTGTTTTTTGCTTCGGGAATCTCTTTCAGTTGGGTTAAAACCTCTGAGGTCATATCTCGCATTTCAACAATGAAGGTGGCTGTAAGTCCAGGACAAGGCAACTCCTCGTTGCGGTTTTTCGCCCAAAACCCATCTTTTAAATAATCATGTTCCAAGCTGCTGTGATACTGTATAAAATCGAATCCACAGTGATGGTTTGTAAATAGCAATCCTTCCTTCGAAACCAATTCACCGGTACATCCACCTCCGAAAAGTACAATTCCATCTTTCAGCGATGAGTTATTGAGACTGTAAATTTCTTCTTTAGAAAGTTTGAGTCCTTTGGCTTTCATGTCATCATAAACGGCATCGAGCATAGAGGGAATCCACATGCCTTCGAAAGCATGAGAGAATAAGACAAAAACCAAAAAAGACAAAGTCAAAAGCGTACGTTTCATTTGAGAAAATTTGATGTGCAAAGGAAGCAAATAATTGGTCTATTTGAAAATATCCTTTTTCTCTATAAACCAGGAATGGAAGGCGTACGTTCCCATTGCAAATCCAAGAAGCATGGGAACCAAAAAAGCGACAAACGGTTTTTGTTCCGCTTCAGGTAACTCCTGTTGCTGAATGAATTGGTAAAGGGGTACTACAATTATGAGCAAGCATAGACAAAGAAACAAGAGGTTATAACTTAAGTTGACTTGAGCGTATTCAACTGCTCTTGCTTGAGCCTCCCTTCTTTTCTTTTCTTGCCACTCCCTTACCCGATCATTTTGTTTCGATTTGGAAATGGATATGTGATATAATCTTCTGTTCTCATCGTTACATAGAAATTCGTATGCCTCATGTATTTCTATAAACAACAAATGCGCATCGGGATGCGCATTTTTGTCGGGATGGTATTTTTTACATCCGTCTCGGTAAGCCTTTTTTATATCAGCTGAAGATGCTGATTGGTTCAGACCTAGAACGGCGTAATAGTTCTTCACTTTTACTCGCTGCTTCTTCCGAAAATTCGAAGTAAGAACATAAATAAATTCACAAAATCAAGGTATAGCGATAATGCACCCATCAAAGCTAATTTGCTTGCAGTAGCTGTTCCATATTCTACACCGGCTCCAATTCTCTTAATTTTTTGCACATCATATGCTGTTAACCCTGTAAACACCAAAACTCCGATACATGAGATAATGTAGTCCATGGTTTCAGAACCCATGAACATATTCACCAAAGAGGCGATAACAATACCAATTAAAGCCATGGTTAAAATTCCACCAAAAGCGGTTAAATCCGTTTTTGTTGTGTATCCGAGAACAGCCATGGTTCCAAATAAGCCGGCAGTGATTAAAAACACTTTGAAGATGACACCTAGATCGAAGATGACAAAAATGGCACTCAGGCTCAGCCCCATTGTAGCTGCATAAGCCAAAAAAATAACCAACAAAGCAGGGAATGAAAGCTTATTGAAACCGAAACTAATGATCATTACAAAAGCTAGCGGAGCCAACATGAGAATCCACATCATTCCGGGAACAGACATTAAACTAAGGAAAAGAGATTCATTTAATCCAAAGTAAGCCGCTACACCACCCGAAATCAGCAGTGCGAGCGTCATGTAAGAAAAAACGTTTGATACAAAAGATTTGCTCACTGATGCGCTACTCTCAATGGTAGCATCGTCATGAAATTGAATGTGATTATTCATTTTTTATTTTTTTGTGTTCACTAAACTAAAAAATTCTTTGCGTGTTGCGTCGTTTGTTAAAAAAATTCCGCTAAACGCGCTTGTGGTCGTTGAGCTATTTTGTTTGCTCACGCCTCGCATTTGCATACAAAGATGATGACATTCTAAAACCACTGCCACTCCGGCCGGATTTAACACTTCTTGTATGACATCTCGAACCTCAATTGTCAGTCTCTCTTGCACTTGAAGTCTTTTCGCAAACACATCTACCACTCGTGGAATTTTACTTAGACCAACTATTTTCCCCTGCGGAATGTAGGCCACGTGTGCACGTCCAAAAAAAGGAAGCATGTGGTGTTCACACAGACTATATATCTCAATATCCTTAACCAGTACCATTTCACTGTAGTCTTCGTGAAAGATGGCTGATTCCAACACATCCTTTGCATTTTGATCATACCCTTGTAAGAGATGCCCATAGGCCTTGGCTACACGCTCAGGCGTTTTTTGTAAACCTTCTCTGCTCGGATCTTCCCCAACATGCTGCAAGACCGAACGAATAGCTTGTTCTATAGCTTCCTGATTCATGCTTGTGGTCCGTAGTACTCTACGTATTGATTTTCAGTTTCAGTTACTTTAATGCAGTGAAGTTGACATCCTTTTGTAGACACCAAATGCTCGAGCTGTTCCCAAATGGCAATGGCTAAATTCTCTGTGCTGGTTTTCATTCCTTTGAGGAACTCAACATCTAGATTTAAGTTTTTGTGATCCAATTTATTGATTACTTCAGACTTGACAATATCACTCAGGTATTTCAAATCCATACAATACCCCGTAGTCTCATCAGGAACTCCTTTCACAGTAATGAACAGCTCATAGTTATGACCATGCCAATTGGGATTGGAACATTTTCCAAAGGTTTCGAAATTCTTCGCCTCGTCCCATTCTTCATGCCATAGCTTATGAGCCGCATTGAATCTCTCTCTTCGTGTTGCAAATACTAGCTTTTTCATCTCTTTTTAATAAATTTTTAAATCTTGTAATAGATAATTTTTCACATAATCTGATACTCCTTCTTCCAATGAATGAAACGGTTTGGTATAACCAGTTGCAATGAGTTTATTCATGTTGGCTTCCGTGAAGTACTGATATGTATCGCGAATATCTTCCGGTGTATCTATAAACGAAATTTGTGGCTCTTTGTTCATTGCGCCATAGGTGGCCTTCACCAAATCTAGAAAGGTTCTAGCTTTTCCGCTTCCTAAATTATAAATGCCCGAGTTTTTTCTATGATGCATTAAAAACATACACACCCCTACCACATCTTTTACATAGACAAAATCACGCATTTGACCTCCGTCTTTATACTCTTCTTTATGACTACGGAAGAGTTTCATTTCTCCCGTTTTCTGAATCTGGTTGTATGCGTGCCAAACAACACTTGCCATTCGGCCCTTGTGATATTCATTCGGGCCATACACGTTGAAGAATTTCAGTCCGGCAAAAAAATATGGCTTTTCCGTTTGTTGAAGTGCCCATAAATCAAAGTCTTGTTTCGATTGTCCGTAAGGATTCAACGGACGAAGGTTCGGAATGGCAGATTCATTGTCATCATACCCCAAAGCTCCATTGCCATAGGTTGCAGCTGAACTAGCATAAATAAAAGGAATGGCATGCTTTGCGCAAATTTTCCAAAGTGACTTGGTATAGTTTAAATTGAGTTCATTGAAAATGTCAACGTTGAACTCAGTTGTATCTGTTCTTGCACCAATGTGAAACACACATTCAACCTGATTCTCATTTTCCTCCAACCAAAGCGGAAACTCTTTTCTATCGATTTGAGCGGTAAATTTTTTGTCAGCCAAATTCTGTTTTCGATCCTCTCTTGAAAAATCATCGACCAATATAAGATCAAAGAATCGATCTTCATTCAATCTAGCCACCAATGCAGACCCAATGAATCCGGCTGCTCCTGTTACAATAATCATGGTGCGAATTTAATTGTGTTTATTCATTATTTCAGCCAAAACACCTTCTTTCAACGCATAATCAGAACACAATAAGGTGTTAAATGTGTGTTGAGTTAAAACATATTTCACCAGATAGCTTGAAATTTGCATGTATTCTGCACGAAGTGTTGGTATTGCCGAGTGTGCAAGTCTTTCTTCAAGCGTGCTTGACATGAGCCATTGATGAATTTGAGGGAAAAATGAAAACGGAATTTCATTTAATTTTTTTGAAGATGATTCACTTTTAGTTTCCGTCAGAAACAAATCATACAACGTATCGAATGACCCAGAGGAACCAACCAACGTTTGTATATCGTTTTCTTTTATTCGCTGAACCAATTCCCCCCATTCCGCGTTGCATTTCAACTTCAGTTGATGTGTTTCTTCACTTGTTATGCGTGACGAAGGTTGAAGCCATTCAAACAAACGACTTACCCCCATCAGGTAGCTCTTTCTCCAAACCACTTCATGGTTTTTTACCAAAACAAACTCAGTACTTCCCCCTCCAATATCCATAATTAAATAACTTGGAACCGTCCCATTCACAGCTAATTTGACTCCTTCATAAATGAGTTCTGCTTCACGATCACCAGAAATTACCTGTACATCCCAACCAAAGATTTCTTTGACTTTTGAGACAAACTGATTTCCATTTTTAGCTTCGCGAACTGCACTAGTTGCAAAAATCTTCACTTCATTTACTTCAAACGACGCACATGTTGCGTTGTATGAGGATAATGCATCCAATGCCCGAACCAAACGGTCTGGCTGAATAATTCCTTGATCGAATCCGCCAACTCCAATTTTAACGGCCTGCTTGGTTTTAAAAATGGTCTTCCATTCTTCGTTGGCAAATTCTAGAGCCAACAAATTGAAAGTATTGGTTCCACAATCAATAACTGCTATTCGTTTTGAATCCATTAATTTTTCTGTTTAATCCAGCGCCAAATGTCTCTGTATCCCACGCGCTTGCCGTAACTGAGTATGCCCACGCGATATATTTTTCCACCTAACCAAATGAAGAACAGAAAGGCAATAACCAAAGACAACATACTTCCAACCAAATGCAACCAATGCACGCCTGTATTTCCACCATCGCCAATGGCTATTTTCACCATAATTGTAATTGGACTTGTCAGCGGGAAAATTGAAAAGAAATTTCCTATTGAGCTTGCTGGATTTTCAATGAGCATGAATGATACAACATATGAAAACACGAGTGGTAAAGTAACCGGCAACATGAATTGCTGAGTATCAGTATCACCATCAACCGCTGCTCCGATAGCCGCAAAAAGACTGGCGTAAAGCAGGTATCCGCCAATGAAAAAGAAAACGAACATGCTAATCATAAGTGGCCAGTTGATCTGAAACAACCAGTTCACCGCTTCGTTATTCATGAGATTCTGAGCCAATTGGGCTTGAGACATGCCATTCATGACTACAACTCCATTTTCAACAGCAGCACTTCCACCAGCCAACTGAGATTCAAAATAGCTCATTGCCAATGACCCGGTTAGCGATGACAGCAAGACCCAAATTAAAAATTGTGTTAAACCAACCAATCCTATTCCAACCACTTTACCCATCATGAGCTCAAAGGGTTTAACTGAACTCACCATAACTTCAACAATGCGACTTGATTTTTCTTCAATGACACCGCGCATGACTTGAACGCCATAAAGAAAAATGAAAAAGTAAATGAGAATGGCAAATCCAAAACCCACCATGGCTTTTTGTTGTGTGTAATCTTTTTGTCCAAGATTCTTCAAGTTCACCTCTGCAAAACTTACTTTCAATTTCGCACGTTTGTACTTTTCATAATCGAGTTGCAGGGAATCAATAACACGAAACCTTTCTAAGGACTCTTGGAGATCAGCCTCCATTTTATCTTTAACCTGAGAGCTGGGATAATCAGAAAAAAACAATTGGCATTTTCCGTCAGTGATGGTGACATCATCGACTTCAACCATAACATTGTATAAACCACCTTGCATTTTCTCTGGCTCAATGGACTTATCAGTAAACGCGTAAATGACGTTTTCAGAATTTTTGAATCGATCAGGAAATCGCGGAACCAAATGTTGATCGGTATCCGAAATTGTGCGTGTTATTACTCCATAAGGATCCGAGACCAACACTTTGTATGTTTTCTGATCTGCAAGGGTTGCCCATACAGTACCGAACATTAATCCTGCAAATAACAATGGCCCCAATAAAGTCATCACAATAAAAGACTTTTTACGAACCCTTGTGGTGTATTCTCTTCGAATGATTAATCCAATTTTACTCATGACCTACCTCCTGCTGTGATTGTATGGTTTGCACGAAAATATCATGTACACTCGGTATTTTTTCTCGAATAGAAACAACCTCAACATGGGGTATAAGCGCTTGCAACAACTGATTTAAATTCTGCATTGTAGTCATTTGAATTTCAGCTTGGTGAACCCCTCCTTTTTCTTCTACAGCTTTAAGCTCAAAATGATGTCCAAGGGCAATGGTCATATCCAACTGCGTGCCTTTGAATTCCAATACATACGTTTGAGTTTTGTAGGTATTTCGGATTTCTTGAACACTTCCGTTCAGAATCATATTCGACTGGTGAATCAGTGCTATTTGATCGCAAAGCGATTCCACACTTCCCATGTCATGCGTGGAGAGAATTATGGTAGCACCTTCAGACTTCAATCGCAACATTTCTTCCTCAATATGTTGTGCGTTAATGGGATCAAAGCCACTGAAAGGTTCATCTAAAATCAACAATTTCGGTTTGTGAACTACGGTGGTAATGAACTGAATTTTCTGAGCCATTCCTTTTGAAAGGTCTTCTACACGCTTATTCCACCAACTTGAAATTTCAAATCGTTCGAACCAAATGTCTAATTCTTCCTTTGCCTCTTTTGCAGATAAGCCTTTCAATTGAGCCAAATAGAGACACTGCTCACCTACTTTCATTTTTTTATACAACCCACGTTCCTCTGGTAAATACCCAACCATCTCGACATGCTTTCTTTCCAATGGCT
>VGFR01000095.1 GCA_016868835.1 Bacteroidota bacterium
CGTAACATTAGAGCCTTGTGTTATGTGCGCAGGTGCTGCTTATAATACCCGAATTGGGCGAATTGTGTTCGGCGCATCTGACTTGAAAAGAGGGTATTCCCTTTTCGAAGATCATGACCGAAAAATCATTCATCCAAAAACTCAAATTTCTTCTGGTGTTTTAGAAAAAGAGTGCAGTACCCTACTCACCTCCTTTTTCGCGAAAAAACGAGGTTAACCGCATTTAATGCTTTTTATCCACTTTTATTAACATTGCTTTCACACCCACAAGCGGACAATTAGATTTGTGAGTTAGGAGCCAAGCTCCGAAACCTAAACATTTTTCTATGATAACGCGAATTATTGGTATCAATACCAGTACCTATGTGAATGCTGAAATGAGGCTCAACGATTGTGATTCATTACAATTGGTTGGTCCAAATAACGTGGGTAAATCTACCTTAATCTACACCTTGAACTTCTTGTTTATTGTGGACGGATCGAAGATGTCATTCTCAGGACAACGAAGAGGTGATAAAGAAACCATACATCACTACTTTCCTACACACAATCAAAGCTATATCATTTTTGAAGTCATGAAAGGCGGTAATAATTACTGCATCATGGTTAAACGTGACAGTGACGGTGAGTTGGAATATTTTCGAATTTCCTCTGAGTATGTTTCCGATTATTTTTTCAAAAAAGAAGGAACAACCCAGCGCATTCGAAAATGGGACGAGGTACAAGATGAATTCAAAGCAAATGGCATTGAACTCTACTTGTTTAAAAGTAAAACCGAAGTATTCAATACCGTTTATGCTCGCGGACGAAAAAACGATGCCGCCATTTGGCTCGAAGACAGTGTTCGAACCGATGGATTATCGAACAACTTTTCCAAGGTTTATAGGTATTTAATCAATTCAAAACTGATTACGAACAAAACGCTTAAAGAAAGCTTAATTGTTGCGGATAACAGAGAAAACGAAGGTCTCAGCTTCTCTCAAAAAAATAAAAAAGACATCAATGATTTGTTGCGAATCAATGATGAAATAAAAACTGTAAAGAGCATTCAAAAAGAATTTGAAGAGTTCAGAGAAGTGGTGAACCTCTTTCGCGCTAAAACCCGCATTGTTAGTGATCTGGTTTACGCCTTTGACCAACAATACAACGGGGTCATAAATAACTTAGACAGCAATAGGTTAGAAAAGGAAAAGCAATATCAAAGCACACTTCTCATTTTAAATGAAAAGTTAAAGCCGAAACAAGAGGAACTGAATAGAGAAATTGGAAAGCGTGAATTGGAAGTTGAAATTCAAGAGAAACAATTCATTGCGTTGCAAACACAATTGGATGAAATTGCCTCATTTGAAACGAAAAAGTTTCTCGAAGAATCATTACTCAATTTAGACGCAAAACGCAGAGAGTCTGAAGTTCGAATTACCATGGTTGAGAACCAAAAACTAGATTCAAAACAATTGGAAATGAAGTTAGCTAAAATGGATAACACCATGGCTAGGCTGGACGCACAGATCAAGAACTATGATGATCAACTGATTCAAAAAATTACAACAAAAGACGATGTTCGTCAAATTCTCAATACAATATTTTCTCAAGATTTTGCTTCCTTACCAAGCAACTTAGTGAAGAAGAAGGTAACAAAAACCGGAACTACACTTACCATTTTTGACGGTGAGATAAAACTTCCAAAAGACCTCCCACTTGTTGAAATACCTTCAGTGAAATCAATAAAAGATGAAGTGGCAGAAATTAAAAAAGAAAAAAGTGAATTAGAAAAACTGTGGGCCGTCGCACTTCATTTTGATCAAGCACAAAAAGAACTTTCTGAAATTCTTGAAGAAATTGAGATTGTAAAAGGCAAATTAGCCAAGATTAAAAACAAGCCGAAATTGGAAAAAGAAGCTGATGCCGTTGGCAAGGTGCTTCGCGAAATGAAAACAGAAAAAGACGCTTGCGAAAATGAATTATCTAAACTGAAAAAAGACATTTCCGACAAATCATTGCTCCTTGAATCATTAAAAGAGGAAACACGAAGAAGCGAGGAACGATTGATTGAACTGAAGCGAAGAAAAGCCGAAATTGAAACCTTCGGAATTATTCCAACAGAATTTGACACCACCGAATCTTTAGATGAAATTTACTCTAAAATTAAACTATCGAACAGTGATAGAGATACACTCAAATCGAATAAAGACCGCATGTTTGACCATCTCAGATTCAAAACAAACTCTGCAATGGCAGATGAAGAAGAGTTTATCAAATATCTAGAAGATGAAATTGCGTGCATTCAAGATAAAGAAAAAAGTATTGATGGTCTATTGGCCTCAATAAGCACTCAATTTGCAAATCCCGCATTTAACCTTCGTAAGCGCTACGAAGAGTTCAAAACATTCGTTTATAACCGATTCAATGAGAGTCTAGCGAAAACCAGAATTTCCAATATTGAATCGCTTCGCATTGAATTGGTCGACAACAAACGTGTCCTTTTCGACTTAGAACGCATTGCTTCAATTGAACATTTAAATGCACAATTGGCGTTCGAATTTGAACAAGGTGAAGATTTGAAAATTCTAAACTCATATCTTGACTCTGGCAAAACCATTGACTTTGAAGATCTATTCGATATTGAGTTGCATTTGAACGTAAAAGGCACTTTGAAACGTGTTGATCTAAAAGAGCAGGTAGAGTCAGATGGTACCGACCGCATGATTCGTTTAGTTATTGTTATGGCAATCATTAATCGATTGGCCATTTCGGATCCAGAAAATAAAATTGCCCTGTTCATTGATGAAATTGGAACCATTGACGAACACAACAGACCTCAATTGGTGCAATTCTGTAAAGAGCATAACTTCCTGCCCATTTTCGCTGCACCGCAGCCCTATGATGGATTCAGCAAATATTATTTCATCTTCCGATCAAAAGGAAAAATCAATCTCAACGACAAGCAACACGCGGTTCGAAGAGAAGACCTTAACCTACTCAATAATTAAAAATGGACTATCCAAACATACCCAACTTTGCAACACTTTTTCCGCATGACGTAAACGCCATTGAAGAAGTTAAAATCAATTACAATCTCATCGAAGAAAATGATTAAAGCCGAACCACGGACCATTCTCAACTTCTTAAACACCTATTTCGATGTGGTGCGCGACTTGTTTGAATATCAACAACAAGACGGTATCATCACGAAAGAAGTTTATGACATGATTTGTCATAAACACGGCCCTCAAATGAAATCGCGTTTACGCGAATATCGGGTCATTCGTGCGGTAGGTGGCGATTATGAAATGCGAGATGTCTATTTCAAACTCATGGAATTTCTGCTGTTTGAATTCAAACCGCTACTTCCTGAAACCATTGAAAAATACAAAGGCGCGATAGCAGAGCTTTTTCTAAAAATTAGAAAGAGTGAAATTCATGACCGAGACATTCTTATTGAGCGTATCAAAAACCTCAGTGGACAAGTAAGAGAATTCGTTGACCTCGTGGAGCGAAATGCATTCCGCTTACTCAGCGAAACTCGCGACCTAAAATCGAATATTGACCGCGTTCAATACCGAGAAAAAGTCAACAAGGCGAGTTTTTGGATTGAATATTACATACTCCCCCTAAATCGAATTCTAGATGTAAATCACAGTGAATCAGTGACAAGCAAATTGGTTGAAGTCTCAGAATATGCCAATAGAAAAAGATTGGATTATTCAGATGAAACCGTACGAAACGAATATGAAAGATTGTACGTTCAGCTGATTCAAACTAACCAAGATTTATTGAAACAGTCAAAAATTCTAACCAATGAATTACTACCCCTTTTGGGAAGAATTCGAACAGAGTCTCTCATACTTACTGGATTCATTGAGTTTTTAAGAAACCCATACAAAGTTGAAACTCCTCCGCTTTTGAAGGGGTCAAGAACCATGGTTTACGCCAAAGACATGTATTTCAAGGTGCGTGAGTTTTTCGAACAGTTTCAGGTGGAAGGGCCGGTTATTGTTGAGGAAGGCGTAAGTGACTTTGACAAATGGATCTTCGACAGAACACTTTTCAAAGAGAAATTAGCAGAGAATATGCCTGTGAATGACTTCTTTACGTGGTGCTTCAAAGCACTGAAAAAAGACTTCTCTGAAATAGAAACAGAAAAATATTTCGCAGTGACAGGCCTTCTTTTCGATGAAGATTTACAAATTGATTACTCTAAAAAAGGCGAGCGTATTGAAATCAAAACAACTACATCGAAACTATCTGTTCCTAAACTAAAAGTAGAACCCACAAGTAAAATTTAATATGGTATATCCAACACATCATAGACGCATCGTGGAAGAGCTCATGGGAGGTAAATTTCTTTTGAGCAATGAAGAACATTTCAATAGCCTGAAAGAGAATGAAAAATTCTATGCTGAATTTTTCAAAGTTTCATTCGACCTTGAATTGGTCATGAAGCCAGACTATTATTATTTGTTAAGCAAAGACACGCAAGAAAACTTCTCACGCGACGTGAGCATCTTCGTGGCCATATTGGCCTATGAGCTGGACCGCGACGGTAAAAACTTCACTGATGCATTTGACTACCACGAATTCAACTTCGAAGAAATTGATCAATACTTTGACAACAGCTCTTTCATTGATCTCATTGAAAGTAATAAAACATTAAAAGATGCTGAAAGTAGAAGAACGCTTTTGAATGGTATGTCACGAAGAAACATTATCTTTAAAACGTTTGAAGATCGTTTCACTTTCACGCAAGCATACAAAGTCTTCGTTGATTTTGCGAAAGACCTTGCGTTAAAACGAATGAAGGGAGAAACAGAACAAACAGAAACGGAAACAACATGAAAAATTTAATCACACTTTTTTTCTTTTCATTGGGATTTTGTGCTGCTGCTCAACCTACCAATAATACAAATGGAGCCATTTCTCATGCCCTCATACATGACGGTGCTGTGGCTGTATGTGAATGTACCAATCTGGTGCAAAACAGACTCAGCGTTCAATTTCAAGACATTGTGAGTTATAAAATTTTAGCAGATAGCTACGAAGAATGGGAAAATGCCATGGTCCTTTTTATTAATAACAATCCCGAGCAAGCCGCTCGCGATTTAGCAGTTATAGAAGAAATGGGACAAGAAGGAAAACCATTCATGCAATGCATTCACAAAATGGAGATGAATTTCGCAGGCACCGGTGTAGACACGCCTGCATCATATGAACTCATGATGATGGAACTTTATGAAATCCAATGCGAATTTGCAGCTGCCTTAATGCAATTCGGCATGGAGATTTCAAACAACGGACAATAACAAAATTCAAAATCTTAAATTAACCAAAATGAGAAAAAGCCTCATTCTAGCCCTATTCGCCGCAGCAGCAATTTTCGCAGGCTCTAGCTGCAATATGAACCAAGAAAAAGAAGTTGCCGCTGATGTTTGTGGATGCACCTCTCAACTTGAAAAACAATTAAGCCCAGAGTTTGTCAAACTTGTAGTTGAAACAACTGATGCTCCAAATCCGGAACAAGCCATGACAGAAAAACTTGAAGCTATGGAAATGGAAGAAATGTTAGCAATCATGGCAGACATGAAAGTGGTTAACGAAATAGAAAACGACAAAGGAGAATTCAGTACTTGTATTAAAGAACTGGAGAAAAAATATGACAATGCCTACACTTTCAATGAAGAGGAAAGCATGAAAACAGTACTCGCTGAAATGCAAAAATTAGATTGCAAATTCGGGTCGGCTATCCTGAAATTAGGTATGCAAGCGAAGTAATTCACATTTTATTAACAACTTTGGAAAAGATGTATTACCTTTGCCCCGCCTTTTGGGGCGGGTTTTTCATCTTTTCCTCGGCTGTTGGCGTATACAGCATTTGAACGAAGGATTGTAGTTGTTGAATTCAAACCGAATCGGCATTAAAACTACAATTTATGATAACCTTTCAGGAACTCGGGCTTTCTAAACCCGTTCTGTCAGCTATTGCTGACCTTGGATTTGAAAATCCAACACCCATTCAACAACAAGCTATTCCTCACTTGCTAACAGGTACTTCAGACCTCGTAGCATTAGCTCAAACAGGAACCGGCAAAACAGCAGCTTTTGGTCTGCCTTTAATGGAGTTACTCGACTTCAACAATAGAAAAACACAAGCCTTCGTGTTGGCCCCAACAAGAGAACTCTGTATTCAAATTACAAATGACCTAACAAAATTTGCGGCACAAACACATGGTGCCCATGTGGTTGCCGTTTATGGCGGTGCAAGTATTGAAGGACAAATTCGCGACATACGCAAAGGCGCGCAAATCTTGGTTGGAACTCCAGGAAGAACAGTAGACCTCATTGAACGTGGTGTCATTGACTTAAGTCAAGTTGATTTTGTTGTACTCGATGAAGCAGATGAAATGCTTCACATGGGATTCAAAGATGACTTAGACGCCATCTTATCTGAAACACCAGAAGAAAAACAAACGTGGTTGTTCTCGGCAACCATGCCCGCAGAGGTTTCTCGCATAGCTAAAAACTATATGACAAACCCTGTTGAAATTACTGCCGGCACGAAAAACTCCGGTAATGAAAACATTGAACACGTTTATTTCCTCACCCACCAGCGAGATAAATACTTGGTTCTAAAACGCATCGCCGATTACAACCCAGACATTTTTGCTATTGTATTCTGCAGAACAAAAGCAGAAACACAGCAAATTGCCGACGCACTGATCAAAGACGGATACAATGCAGATGCATTGCACGGCGATTTATCCCAATCTCAACGTGACCATGTGATGAAACGCTATAGAAATAGAGCGCTTCAAATGTTGGTTGCCACTGATGTGGCTGCAAGAGGTATTGATGTAAATGATGTTACACACGTTATACAATATAACTTACCAGATGAAATAGAAAACTATACACACCGGAGCGGCCGGACAGCCCGTGCAGGTAAGAAAGGAACAAGCATTGTTCTAATCAACATGAAAGAGCAATTTAGAATTAAACAACTCGAAAAAATCATTAAATCGAGTTTTACCAAAGGTTCTATTCCTACTCCTTTCGATGTTTGTGAAAAGCAATTGATGCACCTTGTAGATAAAGTGAAAGAAGTAGAAGTAAACAATGAAATGATTGGAAAATACCTTCCAAATGTATTTGAAGCTTTTGACAGCATGTCGAAAGAAGAGGTTATTCAACACTTTGTATCTACTGAATTCAACAGATTCCTTGATTACTATAAAAATGCTCCTGATTTAAATGTAGATGAAAAGCGCGGTGAAGGAAGAGGTCAGCAAGCGGGTGTTGTGAAAATGTATATCAATCTTGGTAAAAAAGATCAATTCAACTTCAACACATTGAAAGGATATATTGCCGAAACAGCGGGTGTTCCAGAGCAAGATGTTCCATGGACAGATTTGAAAGATACTTTCTCTTTGTTTGAAGTAAGAACTGCTTCGTATGACAAGGTCATGGAGGTATTTCAACGAGGAATGAAATACAGAGGTCGCACCATTCGCGTAGAGTCGAGAGGAAATAAAGAAGAGGGTATTGGTCGCGTTCGCACACGCAGCGACAGGTTCTCACGTGATAG
>VGFR01000096.1 GCA_016868835.1 Bacteroidota bacterium
GCTTTGTCTAAATATGATGCCTCAGGAACGTTCATGCAGTGGAGCACATTTCTTGGAGGTGATCATGATGATTTACCACACAGTATCATTTGCAATGAGAATGATGAACTACTTGTCTTCGGTACCACGTCTTCTTTGAATTATCCGGTCACCACCGGGGCATTTGATACCAGTTTTAATGGCGGTGTGGCCTTTTCACCCTTTGGTGTTGGAACATTGTATTCCAATGGTTCTGACATTGTAGTTTCCAAGTTAAGTGTAAATGGCGATCAATTGGCGGCCTCCACATTTATTGGTGGCTCTGCAAATGATGGCGTAAATACCGCTGTGGGACTCAAGTTTAATTATGCCGATGAGTTTCGAGGTGAAATAGATTTGGATGCGCAAGGAAATGTTTACGTCATTACAAGCACGCAAAGCTCAGATTTTCCAATTGAAGGCGCAGCTCAGCCCATGAACAATGGATTACAAGAGGCGTGTATTTTCAAAATGGATGAAAA
The DNA here is from genome assembly GCA_016868835.1 of Bacteroidota bacterium. Taxonomy (GTDB): domain Bacteria; phylum Bacteroidota; class Bacteroidia; order Flavobacteriales_D; family Sanyastnellaceae; genus CAIZGX01. Next base: position 501 of record VGFR01000096.1, read on the forward strand.
TCTTTCGCTTCTTTTGTTTTCAACTTTTTTAGGTGGAAGTGATGACGATAGTGGTCTCAGCTTAAGTTTTGACCACTTAGGCAATGTGTTGGTTTGCGGGGGTACACAATCTACAGATTTGACTTGGATTGGTGCACCATACCAGAGTGCTTATGCAGGCGGGAATGCTGACGGATGGATAGCTAAGTTAGCACCTACAGGTGCACAAGTTTTGAGTTTAACTTATTTCGGAACGGCAGCCTACGATCAATTGTACTTTATTGAAACCGATGATCAAGATGATGTGTTTGTGTATGGCCAAACGCGCGATGCAACGAATAGTCTTATCATAAACGCCGCATTTAGTCAGCCCAATAGCGGTATGCTAGTCACTAAATTTAATTCTACTTTATCAGCAATAACCTGGAGTACCTTATTTGGCACGGGAGATGGAAAGCCAACACTTTCGCCAACTGCGTTTTTAGTCGATGTCTGCGGTAAAATTTATTTGAGTGGGTGGGGTGGAAATGTGAATTTATATTCAACGAACGAAGCCGGTTTTACCAATGGCCTTTTAGCGACTCAAGACGCATTTCAGTCAACTACCGATGGCAGTGATTTTTACTTGCTTGTACTCGAGGCAGATGCCAGTGCAGTGACCTATGCATCATTTTTTGGTGGGAATGTGAGTAGCGAACATGTAGATGGTGGTACAAGTCGGTTCGATCGCAAAGGAATTATTTATCAAAGTGTCTGTGCAGGATGCGGTGGAAATTCTGATTTTCCAATTTATCCGGCAAATGCAGTGTCTGCTCTCAATAATAACTCGTGCAACAACGGCGTATTTAAATATGACTTTCAGTTGCCTTTGACAGTAGCTGATTTTCAATTGCCACCACAAGTTTGCATGGGGTCGTCAGAAATTTTGTTAAGCACAAGTTCCTTGGCTACCAGCCTGGAATGGATTGTTAACGGGGTTTCTGTAGGAATCGGAAATAACTTGAATTATGCCTTTAACACGTCTGGTGACATTGCTGTTACTCTTGTGGCCTCCAATCCCAATACGTGCAATATTACAGATACCATCACACGTACCATTGAAGTTATTGAGCCTTTGGTTCAACAACTTTCAGACCTTACCTCATGCTCGGGAGTTCCGGTTCAAATGGGAGAGGGTCTCATCTTTGACCCAAATGCAACCTATACTTGGTTACCGAATGATGGTTCGGTTCAATCTCCAAACTCACCATTTCCGTTGTTCATTGGCAGCGAATCAAACGCATACACGTTGCTCATCAATCATGGCCTTTGCACAGATACTATTACGCAAGATGTTCTTGTGCCTAACTTGTCTCTAACTGTAAGTTCTGACACTACACTCTGTAATCCGGGGGTTTTGGATTTGATGGCAAATGGTAATCCAATTTCAGGTAATATTATTTGGAGCACCTCTTTTAATTTCATGAATCCCATTAATGTAGGAGGCGAAAGTACAATTTCGGTTATGGTGAACGGAACGCAGACCTATTATGCTCAATTAACTTCGCAAGGATGCAGTGTTGCAGATAGTGTGCAGGTTAATCTTGTTGCGAATCAGACTGAAATACAAGGCGATTTTACCGCCTGTTCGGGTGATACGCTCAATCTATTTGTGCTAAATCCAAATCCATTGTTTACGTATACCTGGTCGTCTGCCGCCACAATCGCGTCAGGACAAGGAACCAGTTCAATTCAACTTATTCTTGCCGCTCCAACAGTAGTTCAGGTTACTGCTCAGACCCCTTTTGGTTGTACTGCAACAGATGCGGTGAATGTTAATGTGAGTAACCTTACTTCACAAAGTGTGAACGCCTCAGCTTCAAGTGAACTTGTACTGAGTGGTTCTCAAGTTCAACTATTTGCTCAACCTACAGGGCTTGCCTATCAATGGTCTCCGGGGAATCTACTGTCTAATGCTACTCTTGCGAATCCAACAAGCATTCTCGAAGAAACCACAACTTTTTATTTAACTGTTATAGATGGTGAGTGCATTCAAACAGATTCTGTTACGGTACGAGTAACAGATTTTATTTGCGGTAATCCAACTGTTTTTGTTCCCAATGCATTTACACCCAATGAAGATAATGCCAATGAGTGGCTATTCGTTCGAGGAAATTTTATTACTGAAATGGATTTTTATGTTTTTGATCGTTGGGGAGAAAAGGTTTTTGAATCGCATGAATTATCGAACGGTTGGAATGGATATTTTCAAGGAAAGCCAGTAGATCCCGCTGTTTTTGCGTATTACCTGCGGGTGGTTTGTGAAGGTGGAGAGGTGTATTTCGAAGAAGGAAACATAACCGTTTTGGAATAAGTAGGAATGATAAACAAGGAAGTAAAAAAGAAACATGGATACACGCTCATTGGTGTGTGTATGTGCTTTTTTTTGTCATTCAATATCTTTTCACAAGACATACACTTTTCACAATTTGATCAAGCGCCACTTTGGAACAATCCTGCTGAAACAGGTAATTTTAGTGGTTCTGCAAGGTTCATGGGTAGTCAGCGTACACAATGGAGAAGTGTCACTGCCGCTTATCAGACATTCGCATTAAGTGCCGAAATGAAAGCTGTGAAGCAATCGCCGTGGTCAATGGCTGTTTTGGTTGGAAATGATATTGCCGGTGATTCCCGATTTCGAACCACGCAATTGCAAGCACAAACGTCTTACGAAAAAAAGGTAAAAGGAGATACATTGGTCTTTCTTCCCGGTATGGCCCTGGGTATAACATCAAGGGGTTTTGATCCTTCCGCTTTGGTTTATGACGCGCAATGGAACGGTCTGGTTTTCGATCCATCATTACCAAATCAAGAAGTATTCGCCCGGTACAATAGAACTTATCTCACTGTTGCATTGGGAATACAAGCAAAAGGTATTTGGAAGGAAATGAACTGGCAAGGAGGAGTGGCTTTGAATAATTTGTCACACATCAAGCAAAGCTTTTTTAACGATGATGAAATAGTGTTAGATAAACGGTTGGCGTTGAATTTTCGAGTTCGAAAACATTTGAGCAACGTGTTATCAGCGGAAATACTGACGCTATATCAAAAACAAGGCAAGTTGAATGAATTCGTTTTTGGGGGACGTGCCTATTATGCTATTGGAACAGAGATTTGGCAGAATAGAGCCATTTTCATGGGACTACATAGACGAAGCAAAGATGCCTTCTGGCTCGATTGCGGTGCCCAATATGATCAATGGCGATTTGGAATTTCATATGATATCAATACATCTAAACTGCGACCAGCATCTGCCGCTAAAGGTGGAATGGAAGTGTCAATTTCCTACATCATTCCTCCTAAACCCAAGTTGGGTAAATTGAAGGAAATCTGTGATCCATTTTTTTAATTATTGATTATTCTTATTAGATTTAATTTTATATAGATTGAATCAATATGAATTTTCAGCAATTGGAATACATTGTTGCCCTGAATAAATACAGAAATTTTGTGGCAGCAGCAGAGGCTTGTTTTGTAAGTCAGCCTACATTAAGCATGATGGTTAAGAAATTGGAAGAGGAGTTAGACATAACCATCATTCGAAGAGGTGTGCAGCCTTTATCGTTTACCACAGAGGGAGAGTTGCTCTTGCAGCAGGCAAAACGTATCTTGGCAGAACAACAACTAATGAAAGAAATTTCGAAAGAAATTTCAAAAGGACTGGAAGGGCAAATTCGGGTGAGTGTAATACCCTCGTTGGCGGCATCTGTAGTGCCTGCCTTTATTCATCAACTTGAACATTCAGAACATAAATTGGAAGTGAAAATCTCGGAACTTCCAACCGAAAAGGCATTGCAAGCATTGCAGCTTGGAGATATTGATATGGCCATTTTGGCAACTGAAAGTGACTCGGCTCTTTTTCAATCTGAGCCTTTGTATGAAGAAGATTTTGTAGCTTATGTCTCGCCAATTGAAAAAATGCCGAAAGGAAAATTTATTCAATCCAAGCATCTTGTATCAGAAAAATTATGGTTTTTGTCGGAAGAGCATTGTTTCCGTGAACAAGCCCTAGAAGTATGCAGTTATCGGAAAAAGAAAAAGGTGCGAGTGAGTTATGATGCAGGAAGTCTTCTTTCACTTATACAGCTTGTTGATTTAAACGGTGGAATTACCCTGCTTCCGGCTGAATCTGTGCATTTCTTATCAACAAAACAAAAAGCGAATATTCGAGAGTTCGCTCCACCCACCCCCAAAAGATTAGTCCAATTAACTACGTTGAATGATTATCCGCGGGAACGTGTCATTCAATTTTTTAAAGAACTCCTCATGGTATAGATAAACTCAATGAGCATATCAATTTTTTCAGTTTGATTTCCAACTGTCACATCCATCACCTTTGTGAAAATTCAAAATCATGAAAAAAGAAAAGATTCAAAACATTCCAGCTGTGTCTGCGCAGCAAGAACGTGTTGTAGTTAAGATTGGAACACAATGGTGCGGCCCATGCAAGACTCTTAATCCGAAATTGGAAGAGTTGGAAAAACAATTTACCGATATTCAATTCCTTGATGTCACCTTATCAGAGGTAGATGATCAAATTTATTTCACAAAAACGTATGACATTCGGGAGGTGCCTTTTACCATGTTTTTTTCAAATGGAATTCGAGTGTTTTCATTCAAGGGCGACAAATCAATCAATGAAATTCAGAGCGAAATTGAAAAGTGGATGGTATAAAATAATGTACTTTCACAACCACAATGACTACGTGGTATAAGCAACTCCCATCTATTTTTTATTCTGAATTAGAATTAGAGCCATTTCCAGACGCTCAACTCTTTTTGTGGAATACCAATGCGGCTGAGCAGTTGGGTGTTGGCGTATTTGATTTGTCTGAAGTCAAGAGCGGGATCGCAATGGCTTATGCAGGTCATCAGTTTGGTCATTTTAATCTGCTAGGTGATGGCAGAGCCATGCTTATTGAAGAGTTTCGGAATAAGGAAAATGAATGGTGTGATTTACATCTGAAAGGTTCTGGTCCTACTCGTTATTCCAGAAATGGAGATGGGTGGGCAACGCGCAGTTCAATGGTGAGAGAATTCATTGTTTCTGAATGCATGCATGAATTGGGTGTGCCAACAAGTAGGTCGTTGTTCGTCTACGACACAAACCAAATGGTGCAGCGGCAACAGTTGGAACCAGGTGGAATACTTGGTCGTATTTCGAAATCCTTGATACGCGTGGGAACATTCGAATTTGCCCAGTATATGACGTCAATAGAGGATCTCAAGTTTTTTGCAGATCATACTATTCAACGGCTTTATCCGAAAATTCAATCAATGGAAAATCCATACCTTGAATTGTTGCGCGTAGTGCGTGATCGACAAATTGAGTTGATTGTGCATTGGATGCGCATTGGGTTTATTCATGGTGTAATGAATACAGATAATATGAGTATTGCAGGGGAGACCATTGACTTCGGACCCTGCGCTTTTTTGAATACATACAACGCGAATCAGGTATATAGTTCAATTGACCGTGATGGCCGATATGCTTTTGGAAGACAGCCTGCTATTGCCCAATGGAATCTTTGGTCTTTTGCGCATAGCTTGCTTCCACTCATTCATGAACAAGAGCAAATAGCCTTGGAAATGGCTCGTGAAGTAATTGAAGCCTACCCTAAATTATTTGGACAAGCTTATTACAAGATGATGTATTCGAAGTTGGGATTGAATTTCGATGGAGATGAAAGCAAGAGCATCTTCGTAGAAGATACTTTGGCATTGTTACAAAGGCACAAGCTCGATTACACGCAGTTTTTCCGCAATAGAACCCACCATCTCAATGTAGATCTTCATACACACAAAGACATGCTACATTGGCACCAGAGGTGGTGTACTTTGAAAGATGATTCAGAGGCTTCGCTTGAAGCAATGAAAATTGTGAATCCCAAAGCCATTCCCAGAAATGCATGGGTAGAGGCATTGGTTCGAAGTGTTGATTCTTCAGAGATTTATGACGCCTTAGCCGCGTTCAAACGCGCCACAATTTCTGTGGATGATGCAGTCGAATTTGAAAAAGACTTCTTGCATGACCCTGCGGCATACCAAACGTTTTGCGGAACGTGAATTAATTCCCAAATACCTTCTTTAACAATTCCGATGTTCGGGCAATTGGGTCTTTACGAATGAGTAATTCTTCTTCCGCAACTTTTACGAAAAGACCATCAATTGCTTTCTCAGTTGCATATTGCACGAGGTCTGGATTTACTTTTTCTACTAGGGGTATTTTATTGTAGCGTGTAATTACGAATTCCCAATTTTTGGTTGCACCAACTTTATCTAAAGAAGTTTTAATGATGGGTTTGAAGGCTTCAACCAAGGCAGTGAGGGTTTTCGATTTTAAAAATTCGGTACCTGCATTGTCCCCACCCTTCACAATGTTTATGGCATCGGTGATGGTCATGTCTTGAATGGCCTGAAGAAAGATAGCCTTTGCAGAACTTCCTGCATCTTCAGCAGCTCTATTCAATGAAAGAATAACATCATCACACTCTTTATTCAATCCTAACGACCGCAATTTGTCTTCAACTTTTTTTGCATCTGGAGGGAAGGGGATTTTAATTTTCGGATTACCAAAATAACCGTCTGTTTTGGAAACGAGTTCTGTGCCTTTCGATGCACCATTGCTGAGTGCCTCCCTCAAAGCTTTGCCCGCTTCTTCCTCGGAAAATCCACCTTGAATTTGCGTTTCTTTTAGTTTATCTTCTGCTTGTTTTTTTAAATCGCGCAGACTTTGACCACACGAAGATGATGTGATAATCAATAGACAAGTTGAAAAGAAAAGAAATTTTTTCATGTGGTTAAATTTGAGTTGTGAAGATAACGAATGCTGAAAGAACTTATTTTATTTTTTCCAATACCAACGATCTTAATTCAGCATCTTTCAGGTCGGTATGTTGTTCTAGCTCAGAGCAAGTGAGCATTAATTTTTCGGTAAATGCCTTGT
>VGFR01000097.1 GCA_016868835.1 Bacteroidota bacterium
AAACGGCATGGCCCATGCCACTTTGCGGTTTGTCCGGAGCAACTACCACTACGTTTCCAAATTTCTTTGCAATTTCTACGAGAGATGCAATGCCTTTTGCTGTTATTCCATCATCATTAGTCACCAATATGGTGGGTTTCTTTTCGTCCATTGTACAAACTTACATTCGAATTGGGAGTGAATGCATTTGCTCATGGAATTTTCTCATCTTTGTGGCTTAATTCGAATTAAAATGAATGCATACGTGGTTGGTGGTGTTCGCACCGCAATAGGAAGTTTTGGTGGAACTCTTGCTCCTGTTCGAGCAGATGATTTAGCTGCAGTGGTTTTGTTGGAATTGATCAAGAAATTTCCAAACCTTGATCCCGCGGTAATTTCAGATGTATACATGGGATGCGCAAATCAGGCCGGAGAAGATAACCGCAACGTGGCACGTATGGCTGTCTTGTTAGCTGGACTTCCTCACACCGTCCCTGCTGAAACCCTAAATCGTTTGTGTGCTTCTGGAATGAGCGCTGTTGCAACTGCTGCTCGTGCGGCACATGCAAACGAAGGAGATGTATTCATTGCAGGGGGAATAGAACACATGACCCGTGGACCTTGGATTATCTCCAAAACAAGTTCGGCTTTCGGTAGAGATGCGCAGATGTTTGATAGTTCTTTCGGATGGCGTTTTGTAAATGCCAAAATGAAAGAAATGTATGGTGTAGATGCAATGGGAGAGACGGCAGAAAATTTAGCTGATTTGTTCAATATTTCGCGCGATGATCAGGATGCTTTTGCGCTTTGGTCGCAGCAAAAGGCAGCAGTTTCATTGGCTTTATTGCAAGAAGAAATTGTTGCGGTGAACATTCCAGTTAAAAAAGGAGACCCAATCATTTTTAATACGGATGAATTTGCGAAAGCGGGAACTACCTTGGAAGGTCTTGCAAAACTTCGTGCTTCATTCAGAAACAATGGAACCGTTACCGCAGGCAATGCCTCGGGGTTAAATGACGGTGCTGCAGCACTGTTAATGGCGAGTGAAAATGGTTTGCATGCAAACGGATTAACTCCATTGACGCGCGTAGTTTCTTCAGCAGTAAGCGGAGTAGAACCGCGTATCATGGGCATTGGTCCGGTTGAAGCCTCGAAGTTGGCTTTGAAGCGCGCGGGTTTAACCTTGGATCAAATGGATATCTTAGAATTAAACGAAGCTTTTGCAGCGCAAGTATTGGCATGCACACGTCAGCTTGGATTAGAAGACAATGACGCGCGCATAAATCCACAAGGAGGTGCCATTGCATTGGGGCATCCGCTCGGAATGAGCGGTGCTCGATTGGTTCAAACAGCTTCTATGCAACTCGCTAGATCAAACAAAAAATATGCTTTATGCACCATGTGCATTGGAGTTGGACAAGGGTATGCTGTAATACTTGAACGCGTTTAGACATGGCAAATATTTTTGAATTCAATGGAATGATTCCGGTTGTGCATGAATCGGCTTTTGTTCATCCCAATGCAACCGTTACAGGAAATGTAATCATTGGGAAGGATGTTTACATTGGCCCAGGCGCGGCCATTCGCGGAGACTGGGGACAAATTATCATTTCTGATGGCTGCAATGTGCAAGAGAATTGTACCATACACATGTTCCCTGGAACAACCGTAGTTTTAAAACCAGGTGCACATATTGGTCATGGTGCCATTATTCATGGCGCTCAAGTTGGTGCAAACTGCCTTGTTGGAATGAATGCGGTGTTAATGGACGATGCCATTATTGAGGATGAATGTATCATTGGCGCATTAACCTTTGTACCTGCTAAAATGATTATACCAAGTCGCTCTGTGGCGGTTGGTAATCCCGCTCGGGTTGTAAAAAATGTGAGTGACGCCATGTTGCAATGGAAAACAGAGGGTACCGGTTGGTATCAGCGATTACCCCAGGAGTGTAGAGAATCATTGCGAGCATGTGAGCCTTTGCGTGAGGTTCCAGCAGATCGAAAAAATAACGACCATTCAACTTATAAACCCTGGTCTTCACGCGAGGAATGAGCCAATTTCATTTTAAAAAGTTTTCATTACATCATCAGCATTCTTCCATGAAAGTGGGAACCGATGCGGTATTGCTCGGAGCATGGTGTAAGGTGGAAGTTGGAGAGGCAATTTTGGAAGTCGGTTCCGGTTGTGGGGTCATTTCGTGCATGCTGGCTCAGCGCGGAGCAAATGCAATTGGTCTTGAAATACACCAAGATTCAGTTTTAGAGTCAATTGAAAACGCTAAAGCACTGCCTTTTGATAATAAACCCGTGTTCATTGGTGTTGATTTTTTCGATTGGTCAACCTCTGAAAAATTTGAGGGGATAGTTTCCAACCCGCCTTTTTTTATTCAATCCTTAAATGCACCCAATGAAACTCGCAATCAAGCAAGGCACCTGAATGCAAAATGGATTAAAAAATTTTGGAGAAAAGCGTTTGATTTGAGCCGGCAGGTGAGTATCATCATTCCCTATATTGATTCGCAAAAATGGATTGCATTAGCTCATCATGTGGGCTTTGCCGTGACTCGAAGTTGTGAAGTGTATTCATTTGAAAAGGATGAAAGTCCAATTCGATTGTTATTGGAGTTTCAATCAAACGGTAAAAAAGCAACGAGTGAGTCAAAACTAGTTTTGTATGCCGACGATAAATCAAGAACAGTTGAATACACGAAGTTGTGTGAAGACTATTATTTGTGATTAATCTTCCAATTCAAGAAGTAAACTGAGTAGTACTTGAAGCTGTCTCACTTTATCGGCTTGATTCAACGCAATGTTATGATGGCTGAATGCATTGAGATGACGAATGAGGATATCGCGATTGCTGCACGCATCAAAAAAATGAGGGTCTAAGGGCAGGTGTTGATTCAAGATAAATTGTTCAACTTCTTCATGGTCGAGAATGGTTCCACCAGCATACGGATTAATATAGAATAAAATTTCTCTGTTGTCTGTTGCATCATCTGGCAATAACCATTCAGGCATTTCTTCAACATAACACAAAATAAAATGCCCAGGAAGATTAACACCATAGATTGGAATATCTAAACTTTGAGCAAGCAATAAATAAAGCGTTCCTATACTGAGTGGGGTGCCTGTTTTGGTAACAAGTGTGTCATGCAATGAATGCGGAGCAGTGGTCAATTCATTTGAAACACCTGTGAATCCAAGGAGTTTGAAAAGAATGTGATTTAAAACCTTGATGTTTTCTAGAGGTGTTAATCGATCATTTAATTCCAACCAAATGTCTTGTCGAATGCGTGAGAATTGATAGGTAATCTCTTCAGAAGGTATATTGCGTTGGTGATATTTGTTGAGAATAAGAATGCCTTCTAATAAATTTTGATCATCTTGTTTCCATGATTTTAGTTGTTCGTAGCTTGAGGTATATTGAATTTTCTCAATTAAGTGTGCCAAACGTTGTGTTGCGAGGTTATCCGCATCAATGAGCATGTAATGGTCTTCAAGCGTATGAATAATAGACTCACCTTTTTCTTCAAGGGCCGTTTGTACTGCCTGAAAAACATCTTCGTTGGGATCGTCTAAAAGTTTAATTAACGCATGAATGTCAGATTGACTCATAGGGCTTTTTTTGATGTGGTCAAATCTAGCTTATGTGAATCTTCATGAATCTGACTAGAATAGCAGTTATTCACACTTCATTGTTAAGGTGTCTGACGTATTGACTGAAAAAAAATATTTGGTGAAATGATTGTACATTCACGGCATGATAGAAGCAGATAAGCACAAATTTTGGGACGCCTTTCGCTGGGTTTTTCTATTTGTGGTGCTATTTGTTGGCTTTTACTATTTGGCAGAGTCGAGGCATTGGTCGCTTTCTCATTTCGGAGTTATCCCCAGAGATATAGCCAGTTGCTGGCATATATTAACCATTCATTTTATTCATGGCAGTCAAGAGCACTTGTGGAATAATGTGGCAGCATTTTCTCTTTTAACAGGATTGTTGGTTTTCTTTTATCATGTTATTGCAGTTAAAGTCTTTGCATGGTTGTGGTTGATTTCGCCGGTGCTACTTTTCTTCATAGGAAGAGATAGCCACCATATAGGTGCAAGTGTTCTCATTTATGCTTTGACGGCTTTCTTAATTACAAGTGGTATTATTCGGAGAAACAGTTCGTTGAAACGTGTAGCGCTTACTGTAGTTTTTGTTTATGGGTATACCGTCTGGTATATGTTTCCGATTCAAACTGGAATTTCTTGGGAAGGGCATTTAAGTGGCTTTATTTCAGGAATGGCTTTGGCTAGGATATATCGAAAACAGGGACCAAGTGACCCCATTTATCAATATGAGATGGAACCGGAACTATCAGATGATGATCCCTTTTGGTTACCACAAGAAGATGGGTTATCGAGAAAGGAAGGTGAATAAGTTCAAATTCGTTTCGCGTAGGTAAAATAGTTTCGTTGGTTATATTTGCTTCACATTAATAAAGAATATGAAATTTATAGTTAATAGCCTCAACTTGCTCAAGCAGTTGCAAATGTTAGGAGGAGTATTGAATTCGAACAACACACTTCCCATTTTAGACAACTTTTTGTTTGAAATGAAATCAGATGAGTTGACCATTTCGGCATCGGATTTAGAAACATCCATGACCACTCGATTGGCCATACAGTGCAAAGAAGACGGTGTTATTGCTGTTCCTGCCAAATTACTTTTGGATATTTTGAAGACGTTGCCTGATCAGCCACTTACGTTCGATGTAGATGGTAAAACTTATGGAATTGAAATTACAAGTGATAACGGAAAGTATAAATTGACAGGACAAAACGGAGTTGAATTCCCGAAGTCGCCTGCCATGTCAGACACCAAAGCGTTGGTTATTGGCGCAGACGTTTTAAACAGAAGTATCTCAAAGACGTTGTTTGCAGCAGGAAATGACGACATGCGTCCTATCATGAGCGGTGTCTATTTCGAGGTGCAAGAAAAAAGTGTGCGCTTTGTAGCAACTGACGCCCATAAATTGGTTCGTATCACACGCACAGATATAGGAGGTGACTCAGCGGCATTCATTGTTCCAAGAAAGCCGTTAAATCTATTGAAAGGTTCATTGGGAAGCGTAAAATCAGATGTGAAGTTGGAATACACCGGTAACAATGCCATGTTCACTTTCGAGCATGTAACATTGATGTGTAGATTAATTGAAGGGAAATATCCGAACTATGAAGCGGTTATCCCAAAAGAGAATCCGTTTAAACTTACCATTGATCGTTTAGACTTCTTAAGCTCCATTAAACGCGTAAGTATCTTCGCGAACAGATCAACAAACCAAATTCGTTTGCGTCTTACTGGAAGTGAAATTCAATTATCAGCCGAGGATTTGGATTTCGCAAATGAAGCTCATGAAAAATTGGCTTGTTCTTTTGTTGGTGACGAAATGGAAATTGGATTCAATTCACGCTTCCTTCAAGAGATGTTAAACAACCTTGACTCTGACAACGTGAACTTAGAAATGAGCGCGCCAAATAGAGCAGGAATCATTACAGAGGTAGAAAAACTAGAAGAGGCTGAGGATATACTTATGTTAGTGATGCCAGTCATGTTGAATGGTTAAAGCATGATGTAGATTCCTACAATCAGTAAGAAAATAACAATAGCCTTTCGTATCCACGAAAGGCTAATTTTTTGCAACAAGATATTCCCTACGGTTGCTCCGCCAATTCCACCTAATATGGCGAAAATCATAGGCCAACTGTTGTGTTGTGCGAATATGAGCGGAATGGAACTGAGGTAGGTAGTAATACGAACCGAATCTACAATGGCTGCCAATACAGTTCGAGTTCCCATAAAGACATGCTTATCATTCAGCTGGTGAAGCAGAAAAGCACTACGTAAAGCGCCCTGCTGTCCGCTAATGCCGCCAAAAAAACCAGACAGTAGTCCACCAATCCAAAGCGATTTTTTGCCTTGAATGACGCGCTCTAAAAAATTGAAATATTCAAATAGCGAGAAAGAAATAAGTAAAATGCCCATGATGATATTCAGTCCAGAAGTTTCTCCTGTCCATCCGAATAACGAATAATCAAACGGTGTGAAATAGGAGGTGAGCAGAGATAAAAGTAGTGCCCCAACAACAGCCCCGATAGCACTCGGTATTCCAAATGTTATTACGGTGGGCCAATGTGCGTGTTTTCCCACTAAAAATAATTTGTAAATGGTATTAACGAAATGCACAAATGCTGTCATCATTACTGCTGTTGTAAGATCAAAGAATAGGGCCATGACGGGCAGTAAAATGGTTCCAAAGCCGAAGCCTGTGAAAAAGCTTAAAGCGGCACCTGCAAATGCAACAATCAAAATAATCCATTCCATGTTGTAAAAATACAATTGGAAAATGTTGTTTCTTTGAAGCGTGAATGAATTTTCAGCTAAGAAAAATTTTGTTGATCGCCTCCGGAATCGATCTGAGTTGCCGAATCCTACAGACTTGGCTTTGTATATCTGTCAGGGCAAAAGAGATGCATTGGCGAAGGCCTTTACGCTTTTAGAAAGCACTCGGTTTTCTGACCAAGAATACATGGTTCAGGTTCTTCGTGAATTGCCGAAAGAAAATAAGGCAAGTATACGTCTTGGTATTACGGGAGTTCCGGGTGTTGGAAAGTCAACCTTTATTGAGGCATTCTCAGAAGTAGTATTGCAAGAAGCCGGGAATAAAATTGCTGTGTTGAGTATTGACCCCAGCAGTCCGATAACGGGCGGAAGTATATTAGGAGACAAGACACGGATGGAGCGTTTAAGTATAGATGACCGAGCGTTCATTCGACCAACACCAGCAGGCACCCATTTGGGTGGAGTAGCTCGCGCAACGGCTTTAGGTATTCAGTTGTGTGAAGCGGCTGGATATAATATCATTTTCACAGAAACCGTTGGAGTAGGTCAGAGTGAGGTTGAAGTGCATGGCATGACAGATTTTTTCTTGCTGTTAATGTTAGCTGGTGCGGGAGATCAATTGCAAGGAATTAAGAGAGGCATCATGGAGTTAACTGACGCCCTGGTAATTACCAAAGCCGATGGAGAAAATAAAACGCGAGCAGACCATGCGAAAGCAGAATACGCTTCAGCATTGCATCTTTTTCCTGAACGTGAAGATGGATGGGTGCCACCGGTTTTCTCTGTGTCTTCCATAGAGAATCAAGGATTGAATGAAGTTTGGAAGTCAATTCAACAATTCGATGTTTGGCAAACCGAGAGAGGTTTGAAGTATAAAAAACGTGAGAGCCAACGCTTGGCTCTTTTTCAAAAGCAAGCAAATGATTTTCTATTGAATTATTTTCTTCATGATGAACAAGTGAGGCGTAAATTTGAACAAGTAAAACAAGAAGTTCATTTAGGGTTGAAATCACCAATGGAAGCTGTTTTTGAGTGGATGGAGGATATAAAGAAAAAAGAAATTTAATATG
>VGFR01000098.1 GCA_016868835.1 Bacteroidota bacterium
CTCATAACACACGTTTTTAGCGGTGAAGGTTGTAAGTTGGTCATAATTGGTGACACCGCTCAGCTACCTCCTGTTGGCAGTTCCATGAGTCCTTCGTTGAATTTAGAAGGGCTCAGAGATGAATATCATTTGAATATTGCTGGAGTGGAATTAACCGAAGTTATTCGTCAGAAAGCCGGATCAGGGATTCTTACAAATGCAACAATTCTCAGGGAATTAATTGTTTCGGGAGGTGAAGGCTTACCTCAATTTTCAACCGAGACGTTTACAGATGTTGAGCGAGTGATGTCAGATATGCAGCCCCTCATTGAAGACGCGCTCAATAGATACGGAGTGGAAGATATGGTGGTCATTACCAGATCAAACAAGCGTGCGAATTTGTTCAATCAACAAATTCGCAACCGAATACTTTGGCATGAAGAGGAAATCAATAGCAATGACCGCCTCATGGTCATTAAGAACAATTACTATTGGCTTGAGCAGTTAGAAAAAAACGAAGTGGGTTTCATTGCAAATGGAGATATTTTACGAGTACGAAGAATTAAGAAATTCGAAGATCGAGGACCATTCCGTTTCTGCAAAGCCGATGTGGTATTTGAAGATTACCCCGAGCTTCCTGAAATGGAAGTCATTATGCTTTGCAACACCATCATGGAAGAGTCTGCTCAATTAGCGAAAGACCTCAGTAAAAAGCTCTTTGAAATTTGTTCGCAAGATTATCCAGATGCCGTTTCACTCGGACATCTGAGAAGATTATTGCAAAAAGATCCGTATTACAATGCCTTGCACATGAAGTTTGCCTATGCCATTACATGTCACAAAGCGCAGGGTGGTCAATGGCCGTGTGTTTTTATTGATCAAGGGTATCTCACAGATGAAATGGCAGGTTTAGAACTTAATCGCTGGTTCTATACGGCCTTAACTCGCGCTCAGGAAAAAGTCTACTTGGTTGGCTTTCAAGACAAGCTTATGGTCGAATCGGAGCGGGGATTATTTTGAATTGATTTTCAAAAATGTTTCAATTTCTGCAGTGCTTTTTGGTTTAGCTACAATGCGCATGTTCTTGTCTAAAATAAAGAAGCAGGGTGTTTTTGTTACCCGATAATCTTTGGCTCCCAAACTTTCCCAGCCTTTCCCACCGCATAAATTAGGGAAAGCAAAGGCTCGATCGGTTAAAGCCATTTTCCATGAATTTTGATCCGTGTCTACACTGTATCCAATGAATAGTACACCTTTATCTTTCGAGCTTTCATAGGCTTGTTTCACTTTTGGAGCCTCGTCTTTGCAGTGTGTACACCAAGAGCTCCAGAACATCAAGACAACATATTTATTTTGACCACATGTTTTTTTCAAGTCAAATGCCTTGCCTTCCGAAGTTGTTCCATTGATGTTTGGAGGCACATTGCCAATGGCCAAACGAGAAATGCTTTCTGCATTTTTCTTGATCACGTTGCTGAAGTTTTCATCTCCGCATGATTCATCGTTAATAAAATTATCCATCAGATAGAGGGTAATGTTTTCCATTCCACTTTCATAGAATCCGGTAAGCATTTCATTCAAAACATACTCATAAACATCATGATTAACGCTCGATTTCTCTGACAATAATCCAATGCAATCAATGAAACCACTTTCCTTGCCTTTACTAAACTTTCTCATGAAATTTTGAATGCGATCATTGAGCACAGTTGTGTGAAGAATACGTGTGTCATTAAAATCAATGTTATCCCAGTAATGGGCTTTGTCTTCTGAGGGCTCTTGCTTCCAAGAGATGACTTGGTAGGTGAAAGATTTGGCGTCTTTCGCGATTTTTGAGTTTTGGTAGGTGAGAAAAGAATTCTCTAACTCCATGAGCTTTCTGGCAGCACTGGTGTCATTGTCTTTTTTTGACTTCACCATTAACTCACGTTTTTGTTTGATGTAATCAGCTTCTTTTTTCATGTATTCCAACCAATCTTTATTTCGCTCGCCTTCCTTGAAAGCGGTATTCACATCCCATTTCGGGCCTTGAACTTGAAGAATAGTTTTCAATTCAGTGTGATCCATGGAAAAAATAAGCATGTTGTTTTGAGCAACTCCAATGGCATAGAGACCTTCAGCATATTTACCAGAAAATGTGAAATTCCCATTGGTAACCTTACACGTATCTACCGGGTTAAGTGTTCGTCCTACCGTTTTCCAGAGATAAATAGATGTTCCTGCGCCAAGTGATGTGGTTCCGCTAATCTCATGGTTTTGGCTCAATGCCGAAAAAGGCAGCAGTAAAATGGAAATGAGTAGTTTTAATGTTTTCATAAGCGCAACGCAATACCCAAAAATAACACCAACTTTTATAGCTTTGTTCGTATGACACCATCTGTCTTCGAAAAATATGATGTGAATTCAAAAGATGAGCTTTTGGAAGTGTTGGAAGATTTGATTTTCGAAGAACGGAAAAAGTGGAAAGATCGATTGCATATTCGTCCCCTTCGTATAAAACAGGTTGCTCGAATGCAAGAATTGTCCAATGATTATGTTGCAGTCTGTGGTTCCTCCCAATTTGAATTTTCTGAGTTCATTCCCGCCATGCAGCATATTGGCTTGGCTGAAATGAGACAGTATGAAAAAGTTATAGCCACGTTATTAACGCAGGTATTTCAGACGCATTTGCCTGATGCGGTGACGTATTACGCGTACGCGTTACATGTTTTTCTGACAGGCTTCGAAGATTTTTTGCTCCAGCATCTCAGTGCACAATGGGAATGCGCTTCGGAAGTGAACAGCAGAGAATACTTAGATTCAGCGGCTTGTATTCAATATTGGCTTGAAGGCAAAGAAGACGAGGCTTATAAGTTACTCGGAAAAGAAATGAAACGCCTCAGAACAATACTGAAATAGCCTTGTTTACTTGCTATGTCTGTGAAATCTCGCTCTATTTTTACCATACTCGCCTTGATGCTTTTAAGTGCTGGCGCAATTTATCTCGCTCTGGGTCTTCGGTTAAGTTATGATTTTGAAGATTTCTTTCCTAAAGAAGATCCTGCCACTGCCTATTTTTTCAAATTCAGAGATCAGTTTGAAACAGACAATGACTTCTTTTTTGTAGCCATTGAAAACGACAAGTCGGTGTTTGATCTCGATTTCTTAAAAAAAATAGACTCACTCAACAACGATCTCAAGTCGCTGAAAAATGTGCAAGAGGCCATTGGCCCAACGCAATTGTATTCAGTGGCTTTCGATCCATTTTTTGGAGGCATGTTTCAGACTCCCATGTTGTCTATTGACAGTGCATCATATTTGAAGTCAGATTCAGCAACCATATGGAATACCCCGGGAATGGTGGGTGTATTCTTCTCTGAAGATGGTAAGTCTGTAGCTGTGAATATGAAGCATACTCAAAAGTTGAGTAAAATGGAATGTGATCAGCTCAGTGATGAGATTGAAGTGGTAGTTGCGAAATATAAGTTTCATAAAACCCACGTCATTGGTAGAGCCCTTGGTCAAAAATTGTACGTGGAGCTCATGGTGCGGGAATTGGCACTCTTTATTTCATTGAGTTTGGTCTTGACCATCTTATTTCTTTTTATCGCATTCCGAAGCGGTTGGGGAATAATCATTCCAACGCTTGTGGTCTTGCTGGCGATTATTTGGACTCTTGGATTTATTCGCATCATGGGGAAAGATGTGGACTTGATGCTGACCATTCTGCCTACTATTTTATTTGTTGTTGGAATGAGCGATAGCGTTCACGTGTTAACGAAATATTTGCAAGAAATACGGGCGGGAAGAGATAAAATCGATGCAATAAAATACGCATTCAAAAGTATTCGCTTAGCCACTTTCCTTACAGCGTTGACAACGAGCATTGGGTTTTTCACCTTGTATTTTTCAAATATTCAACCCATTTCAGATTTTGGAGTGTACACCGCAGTGGGTGTATTACTGGCCTATGGATTAACTTTTACGCTTCTTCCTGCAATACTCATTTTAGGACAACCCAAGCGCATGGTTGCATTTGCGGTAAGTGAAGATTTTTGGACACTGAAGTTGCATCGGTTTTTCTCTTGGATACTCCGTTTTCGTTTTCGAATTATGGTTGTAGGCGGTATTTTAATCGCCGTTGGTGCATATTACACTTCACAAATTGTTGTAGACAACAAAATGCTTGAAGACTTGAAAGATGATCATATTCTGAAACAAGAATTCAATTTCATGGAGAAGCATTTTGCGGGATGCAGACCTTTTGAAATGGGCATTCAGCTTACGAATGATTCAGCCATTGCCAAACCTGAAGTGATGCATCAGCTTGATACGTTATCTCAATATTTAATTCAGCGGTATGGGGTGGGCTATGTTTTCAGTTATTCCAATTTAATCCGGGAAACAAATAAAATATTCAATTATGGTGAAGCTTCTTCCTATGTGGTGCCACAGGAGAAAGAGGATTTGATGGAAACGGAGCGTTTACTTGCCAATTCTGAAATGAAGGAGATTACGCGATTAACCTACAATGATTCCACCAACATGCTGCGCATCGCGGGTAAAGTGGGTGATGTAGGACGTGTTCATTTCGAGCAAGAGAATGAGAAATTGCATGCTTTCATGAAACATCATTGTCCGGATTTAATGAATTATGAATTAACTGGTACAGCTCATTTAATAGACGTGAACAACAAGTCATTGGTTGAGAATACGGTTTGGGACCTACTCATTAGTGTGCTGGTAATAGGCATCATTATGGGTATAGTTTATAAATCATGGCGCATGGTACCATTGACCATTATACCCAATTTATTTCCGTTGCTTTTAGTTGCCGGAATTATGGGATTAACCGGAATTCCGCTAAAAGTAAGTACAAGTATTATTTTCAATATTGCGTTTGGAATTGCGGTTGACGACACCATACACTTTTTGGCCCGGGTGAAGTCTTTTTTGAATGAAGGATTAAGTGTTCAATACGCCGTAAAGAGAACCTTTCTTACAACAGGAAAAGCCATGATTGTTACTACCCTCATTCTAAGTGCGGGATTTACAACCCTTATTTTTAGTCAGTTCTTGGGTACGTATTATATTGGTTTGTTAGTGAGTCTAACCCTGTTTATAGCACTTTTCGCAGAGTTGATTTATTCTCCACTCATCATTCTGTATTTCTTCAGAAAAAGAGGAGTGAAGAGAGACCTGAAAGAGATTGAGGGGTAACCCCTAGTTAACAGGGGTAACTGTGTATCCGGCTTCGCGAAGCAAATTCAGCACGCCTTTTTCGCCGGGTAAATGACCTGCACCTACAGCAATGAAAGTTGGTTTTTCGGAGATAAGTTTAGAGATAATGGGTATCCAATTTCGGTTTCTTTGTAACAACAAATTTTCATTGAATTCGGGCGACAGTTCAGCATCGTTCATGAGATTTCCAAGCCCTGTGAGATCTTGACGTAAATAAGCAGCAAGCATTTTATTGAATTCGCTGTTGTTGGTAGAAAGTCCTTGTAACAACATTTTCATTTGTTCTTCATTTGAAACGGTGTTCACCATGTTCATTTGGAATTGAAGCGTTTCAAGACCAATAGTTGTCATTTTCTTTTTCTTGGCAAGATTGTTAAATTCTTTCTCAAAGCTTTTTGATTTTCCAATGAGTTCTTGAAGAATAACAGACGACAAAAAGAAGGGTTTCAGCCGACTCATTTTCTCGTATTTCGATTCTTTCCAATGCATGCTGTCGATACAAAATTGTTTTACTTTATTCACATCGTCGGCACTTGCAAGATCAGCAATAGTCTTTCCTTCAGGAAGGAAAGATTGTTGTGCTGCTTCCAATTGTGTTTTGAAGTCCATATTTAAATCTACTTCCATGGCTAGCACTTGACACGCATTGAAAGAAGACTGGATGGATTTTGAAATTTCGAAATCTTTTTTGGGCATGACATGTATGGTGCCGTAGATGTAACTCACCGAGTTAAGGTTGTTACCTTCAATTTTATAAAGGAGTTGCGCAAATGAGTTGGTTGTAAACAACATCAGCACGGTCAAAAGAATCGCATATTTTTTCATGCCTCAAAGATAATTCTTCTGCGGAGATATTATTGTTGTTGGAGTCACACCTTCTAGGTATCTTTTTTTGATCAAGAGGAAGCGAGAGAGAATAAAAAGAGCCTCCGAAGAGGCTTTTCGCGGAAAGGGGGGGATTCGAACCCCCGGTACGGTTTCCCGTACGACAGTTTAGCAAACTGTTGGTTTCAGCCACTCACCCACCTTTCCTTTGGCTGTTTTCCTTCGTAAGAAGGAGCGCAAAGGTAAGAAATGGAATGGGTTCAGCAAAAATTTTTTAATTCTTCGTAAAGTCGGTGGGTGGGTAATCCCATTACATTGAAATAACTGCCACTCAGTCGTACAATTCCCATAAGCCCAATGAAGTCTTGGGCACCGTAACTGCCCGCTTTGTCAAATGGCGAATAATTTTGAATGTAGTAATGCATTTCGTGTTGAGTTAAGTTCGAAAACTGAACTTCAGTACAATCACTAAAATGAACCATTTTTTTTCGGGTTGCTAAACAAACACCAGTATACACCCGATGTATTTTTCCACTCAGAATCCCGAGCATGCGTAATGCATCGGCTTCATTCTCCGGCTTATTCAAAACACCCTCCTCTGTTACAACTACAGTGTCTGCTGTAATTAATAGCTCATTCGCTTTCAATGTGCTTAACAGCGCTTGAGCTTTCATCTTGGCCAACTCCTCCGCAATAACCACGGTTTCCCAATCAGGAGAAATCAATTCATTGGCATGCGATACGCGTGTTGTAAATGCTAATCCCAATCCTGTTAAGAGTTCCTTTCTCCGCGGTGAGCCAGATCCCAAGACAATGTGGTAATCTTTTAATTGAGGCAATAAATCTTCCATTCCAACAAAATTAACCCGTAAATTCGCGCATGCACCAACTTATTGTCATTCTAGATTTTGGATCGCAAGTCACGCAATTGATTGCACGTCGATTCAGAGAACATAATATCTACTGCGAAATTCACCCCTGGAACAAGGTTTCAACACTTCCAGAAAATTGTGTAGGTGTTGTTTTATCTGGTAGTCCGTTCAGTGTGCATCAAGAGGGTGCCCCCTTGCCAAGTGTCTTCGAACTGAATCCAAATCTACCCATGTTGGGTGTTTGCTACGGTGCTCAACTCATGGCGCAACTGGCTGGTGGAAAAGTAGAGCGAAGCACGCATCGAGAATACGGACGCGCAAATTTAATTTCGTTCAATGCCTCGAGTCCATTAATGAAAAATCTGACACACCATTCGCAAGTGTGGATGTCGCATGGCGATACCATCACAGCATTACCTGAAGAAATGGAAATCATTTGTTCTACTGAAAATGTTGAGGTAGCAGGATACCAGTTTAAAAATCAACCTGTATTTGGAGTTCAGTTT
>VGFR01000099.1 GCA_016868835.1 Bacteroidota bacterium
TCCCACAGAAACATCACTCACATGGTACCCTGGAATTAACCCATTGTTTCCATTCGAAGTTGGGTTGACCGTATTCAGGGCATCTGAAAAACAGT
Organism: Bacteroidota bacterium; assembly: GCA_016868835.1. Lineage (GTDB taxonomy): Bacteria > Bacteroidota > Bacteroidia > Flavobacteriales_D > Sanyastnellaceae > CAIZGX01. Next base: position 96 of record VGFR01000099.1, read on the forward strand.
CGCTCACTTTATTGTACTGATACGTTAATGTGAATCCTTTCCAATTCGCATTTGCTCCAAAACGTTGAATTCTTCTCGGTGCATTTTCAACGGCGTTCCCAGTTCTGTCGTTGGCCGAATTGGGATCTGACCACGACGTATATTCCGACTCATTGTAAGCAATAGAACCGAAAACCTCCAATGTGAACGGGTTTATCTTCATCTTGCTTCTTTTAAACAATCCATCAAATAAGGAAACAGAAGTTGGCAATCGACGTTTTCCACCTCCAATTTTCAAAACATCGCATTCTACATAAGCCTCAACACCTTTGCTCTCAGAGGCTCCAATGTTGGTGACATAGCGAACTCCATTCTCGGTGTAATTCCCTACGCGATTGTCAATGGTCATCTGATATACATTGAAATCATATCGCAGTGAACGCTTCAAACTTCCTCGAACTCCAAGATCTATATTTAATCCAGCGCTCTCTTTTAGATTCTGATCAATGACGTCTGTAGTTGACGAAGGCATTAATTCGCTGAAAAGTACTGGCCTGTATGCCTGAGAGGCATTGGCATAGACCTCATTCTTTTCATTGATATGAAACTCTGCTCCGAATCCAAATAAAAACCGTTGTCTTGTTTTTTCCTGCATGGGCAACTCAGTCGAATAATTCATTCTTCCACTTGTTTTGGCATGAATGAACTCATAGCGAATGCCAGGAACAAACAAAAAACGCTTCGATACATATACTGGAATCTCTGCAAAAAACGCAGCATTCTGTGTGTTAAAGTCAAAGCTGTTCTTATATCCGACATCTGTAAGGGTCATATCATAATCATGTCCCGTAGTGCCAATTCCTTTTTGAAAACGATCCGTATTTCCGTTGTAAATGCGCGCACCGGCTACTACAGATTGACTTCTGCTAAAAAGCATGTAATCTCTTCGTAAACGAAATTCTGCCCCCCAATTCGTGTATTCATCTTTATCAACTTGTCTTGCGGAATATTCATTCGTTAGCGTATCAACTGCATCCAACACGGTAATACCCCCAGAAGGTAAAAATCCAACACTATTGCGCTGCGAAAGCATTCCGAATATTTTCAATTCCATCAACCAATGTTCATTCGGATGATAGCTTAAAGATAAATTGGCTACATTCCATGGATTACTCATCCAATTGCGTTCTCTGAAACTCTGTTGCGGATTCGTTGAGAATTGAGCATCTGTTAATCCGCCCGCTTGTTGACTTACAAAATCACTGTGGGTCACCTCCAAAGTCACCTGCAATATATTTCGAATCTGATACCCCATTTTCACAAAACCCGTTTGAGTGGTGTAAGCACTGTTCGATCGCCAGCCGTCAGCTGATCTTCTGTGATAGAATGAATACAGGGTTAAATGACCTTTTTTTAATCCCGTTGAAATGAAAGGATTGAACAAACCGTAACTACCAAAAGTCTCCCTCACTTTAGTCAGTGATCCATCTTGCGCGGGAGCATCATCAAACACATAGTTCAATAACCCACCGAACTGTGGGCCATATTGTAACGCAGCAGAACCTCGAATCACTTCAATGCGTTTCAAAGCATCGGCTGGCGGGGTATAATACGCCTCTGGATATCCAAAAACATCTGACGATATATCATACCCGTTCTGACGCACATTGAATTCCCAAGATCTATTCGGACTTAACCCACGCGTGGCAACACCTGCTTGGATTCCACTTCCATCACTTTCCCAAATTGAAATACCAGGAATACGTGCGAAAAGCTGTCTGGAATTGTTTGATGACAAATCCACATTTTGTGCTTGAATATTGACAAAATTTGATTTCTTACCTCCTTGAACCCTCACGCCATCCATGGCAGGCATATTTCCACTTTTACCACCAAAATAATCTTTAATCTCAATGGTAATCATCGGGGCTCCGATAATAACAGAATCTTTTATGATGCTTTGGCTGCTAACAGCATGCATAGCTCCTAAAAACAAGGCTAACGAAATGTATTTTTTGATCACGTGTATTATTTAGATTAATTCTTAATTGCAAAGAAACATCAATTGAACATCAACCTGCAATACCATAAATGTGGTAAAAGAAAAAGGGGCTTAAATAAGCCCCACTCCTTTGAAATGATCAACAGTTTAAAGAATCGCATCTAACTTCTCAGTCAACACATTCTTAGGCACTGCTCCTACACTACGATCCACCATTTCACCATTTTTAATGAAAATAATAGTTGGAATGTTTCGAATACCGAAGTGAGCACTAATCTCTGGATTGTGATCCACGTTTACTTTTCCAATAATCGCTTTTCCTTGGTAATCTTCGTGTAATTCGTCAACTACTGGACCAATCAACTTGCATGGACCGCACCACTCTGCCCAAAAATCAATCATAACTGGTTGTTGTGAATTTGCTAATAAATCTGAATAATTCGCGTCAGTAATTTCAACTGCCATAAGTTTCGTTTTTAGTTTATTTTATGAACGGGCGACAAAGGTAAGACGAACTTTCTATAAATATGCAATAAAAAAAGCATTTTTAAATTAACAATCTCTCCTTAATCACTGAAAACTAATTAGTTAACTATTTCTTCCTCTTGTATAACAGAAACCCAACTAACCCCGCCCCAGCGAGTATAAACAAGATTGAAATGAATTCTGCTTGTGTCATTTTCATACCTAAGTATGAAGAAACATTGTTCACTCTTATCTTCTCAATCATGAATCGCTCAATTCCATTAAAAATTAAATATGCTCCGGATATTATTCCAGGTATATCCGTCTTCTTTCGCATATACCACAAAATACCGAAGATGATGAAAGCCATGAAAATTTCATAGAGCGGAGTTGGAAATACACCTGGAACCAAATGCATACCGTAATCAGAAAACGCACCGTTCACTAGTGGTTCTCCCTCATTCAAAACATTGTTTGGGTAATCATAACTCCATGCCCAATCGGGAAGCCAAGAAAGGAAACTCGGTTTCGTTGCCGAATTAACAACTCCCCAGTCACCATCACCGCTAACATGGCATCCCATACGACCAATACCATAAGCTAGCATCATACCTGGTGTAGCCGCATCACTTAAAACGAGCAGCGGAATTTTTTTCATTTTCGCCCATGAAATGACCACCACTGTGCCAACTATTAAACCCCCATATACCGTGAGCCCGGCAATGAATCCATTCAAACTTGGATGAGCAAAAAATGCCTTTAATTCATCGGGATTTTCAAATAAATGAAACATTTTGGCACCTACAAATCCACCTACTGCCGCAAGAAAAGTAATGGTGCCTGTATATTCAGTAGCTGAAAACGCCTCTTCCGAAATGATTGGCTTGTCGAGTTGCGTTTTCTTGTCTTTGTTGTAACGATAAACTGCAAATCCAACTGCGAATAGAATTCCTAACGGGAAATATCCTTTTGATGAAAAAATAATGGCCTGCGGTGAAGCCCCATCCTGAAACAATTCAGAAGCATTTACAAGCAAATAAATAAGCTTCCAACCAACAATAAAAAACAACAACGATGCTGTGAAAATATCTGTCAGATTGGGAGCACCTCCTCGAATAACCTTACGCACTCCTCCTGTGATAAATCCCAAAGCTTCTTTTCTTTTAATCTCTAGCGTAAGCGTATAATTCGCTGCTATGAAAGCCAATGCCACAAAAAAACCAAAGCTATTGAGCATTTTCATCCACGACCAGTCCAAACCGAACCAATCGTAAAAAACATGATACAAAGTCGGATACATAGAAAACAAAGGTAAGTTGGAATTTTATTTCTATTCCTTCTCTTTTTCTTAACATCCGCTTTATACAGTTATGGTTGAAGCACTTTTTATTTGTTCTCAGATCATTCATGCAACATGAACAAAAAAACACGATTGGTATTTGTTGAAGGAAATAAACTGACTCAAATTTTCACTCAAATACTATTTCTCAAAAAACAAAACAATGCAGAATATGCCATTACTGCTTGTAACAAATGCATTGCTTTGGAAGATATCATAGAAATTGGAGGAGTTCAGTTTACAAACTGAGCATTCTCAACTCTCTATTCAAAAAATACAATTAGATTTGTAGGAAACCTTTCAGTAATACAAATCATGTCGCAATCTGAATTACCCATGGGCATCCCTTCAGTGGATCTCGCACATTTTTTATCCGGCACAGCAGAGCAAAAATTACAATTTGTCAAAGATCTTGGTAAAGCATACGAAGAAATTGGTTTCGTTGCTGTCAAGAACCCACTTATTTCCGATGAAACCGTTCAAAATTTATATCGAGTGGTTGAAGCGTTTTACAATTTGCCTATAGAGACGAAATTAAAATATGAACGTTTAGAACTAGCTGGTCAGCGTGGTTATACTGGCTTTGGAAAAGAACATGCGAAAGACAGCAATGCGGGTGACCTGAAAGAATTTTGGCATTTTGGTCAAGAAGTCACCGATGATGATCCTATCAAAGAAAAATATCCGGCCAATGTGCACGTGGATGAAATTCCTAATTTTTTCGAAATTGGAATGAAGGCATACAAAGACCTTGAAAATACAGGCAAACATCTTCTTCGTGCTATTGCACTGCACTTAAAGTTGGAAGAGACTTGGTTCGATTCACATATTCACAACGGAAATAGTATTCTTCGTCCTATTCACTACCCTCCCATTACTTCTGAGCCTAAAAACGCAGTTCGTGCGGGCCAACACGAAGATATAAATCTCATTACCCTGCTTATCGGAGCTTCAGCTGAAGGCCTTCAAGTTTTAAATAAAAACAATGAATGGGTGTCTGTCACTGCTTTACCAGATCACATTGTAGTTAACGTTGGCGACATGCTTGAAAGACTCACGAATGATAAGCTGAAGTCAACCACGCATCGCGTTGTGAATCCACCTAAAGAAAAATGGCACACCCCCCGATTTAGTATTCCTTTCTTTTTGCATCCAAGAATGGAAATGAAATTAGACTGCCTTCCCTCTTGCATACCCCCTGGAAGCTCTGCGAATTATGCTCCAATTACAGCAATTGATTTTCTGAATGAACGCTTAGCCGAGATTGGTTTAATTCAAAAATGAAAATCCAGTTCTCTGAAAACAACATTCGCATTCGCTTTTCAAATGTGGAGGCACTTGAATTAATCCATAATTCAACAGTCCTCATTGCAAATGAGTTTTTAAAAACGCAACTTGCATTCGGAGATGAAAACAAAGTAACTCTGCATGAAAATGCTTTTTTGGTTTGTGTATTAAAAAATGAGTTCTGTTCTTTTTTAAAATCCGAAAATGAACGTTTCCAATTTCAATTCGGAAAAACGCAAGTTTCAATTGAAAAAGATTTGGCCTTTTTTAGAAACGGATTTTCAATTCAATGATGCTAACAGATTCATACGGTAGATCTTTGAATTACGCGCGCATTGCCTTGACAGACAAGTGCAATTTGCGATGTGCATATTGCATGCCTGAAACTGGTTTGAATTGGATCAAAAACCACCAACTGTTTTCTACCACAGAAATACTTCAATTACTTGATTTACTTCATCTAGCTGGAATAAAAAAGATTCGATTTACAGGAGGAGAACCTACTCTGCGAAATGACTTTCAAGAAATTTGCGATTATGCATTTAGCCTGAATTTCGATCAAATTGCAATAACAACAAACGGAACCTACTCTGCAGACTTGGGTTCTTGGCTTCAAACAAAACCATGGCACAGCATCAACTTTAGTCTCGATGCTTTGAATCCGAAATTATTTGAAGCAATTTCAAAACGGAAAAACTTCCCACTTGTACAATTCAATTTAAATGAACTCTTAAAAACAACAATCTCAACAAAAATAAATTGTGTTCTCATTGACGGAGTGAATGATGAATCGCTGTACGATATGGTTGATTTTGTAAAATCCAATGCAGCACAAATTCGATTTATTGAGGAAATGCCTTTCAACGGTAAAGCATACCGACATGCAGAAAAATGGAGTGCTCTTCGCATTCAAAATGAATTAAAACGCATTTTACCTGACCTTGTAACGGAACCTTTTCTTCCGAATGCAACAGCTCAAATTTACTCGAGCCAATCATTGAAAGGAAACATTGGAGTAATAGCGGCCTATACTCGATCGTTCTGTGGCACATGCAATCGACTCAGAATAACACCTGAAGGATTTGTTAAAACATGTCTTTATGCCCCACCTTCACTTAATCTAAAACAATTGATTCGTGAAAAAAGAAACAATTCAGAAATCATACATCTGTTGCAAGCGGCATGTTTGAACAAACCCATGGATGGTTTCGCTGCTGAAAGTATGCATGCCTCAGATAACTTTCAAAGCATGGCCACTGTTGGAGGATAATTTATGAAGCAACTCATTCAACCAGAAGTGGCCTTTCAATTGATACAACAGCATTGGCCCAAGAAAAAAGCACATCGTGTTCCTCTTTTAACGGCCTCAAATTGCATCTTATCCGAAGCTATTTTCTTAGACCGCGACCAACCACCGTTCGATCGAGTTATGATGGACGGATATGCGCTACGCCTTGAAGATTGGGATTTGGGAATTCGAACATTTCAAGTTTCAAGTATCCAGTCTGCCGGAGAGCCCGCACACACTCTTGACAAAAAGAATGCTTGCATTGAGATTATGACCGGTGCAGTGCTACCTCATCATTGCAACGTGGTTATTCCGTATGAAAAATCAAACCGAATTGATTCGTCAGTTACTTTCAGTGAATTGAACGTTGTTCCTTTCCTCAACGTGCATCAAAGGGGAACCGATCGTAAAAAGAATGAATGTATTTTAGACGAAGGCACTTGCATTGGTCCTATTGAAATAGGAATTCTAGCGGCAATTGGTATGCTTAACGTTCCCGTTTATTCAACGATACAAATTGCAGTGGTTTCTACGGGGAATGAGTTGGTTCAAGTTCATGAAACACCTCTAGATCATCAAATCCGTTCATCCAACAAAGAAACACTTACGGTTTTGTTAGAGTCTCATGGTGCACAAGTATCGCATTTCCACTTGCCAGACAGCGAACTATGTTTGCAGGAGTTCATTCAGAATGAAATGAATCATTTTGAAATGGTATGTTTTACTGGCGGCGTCTCCATGGGGAAATATGATTTTTTACCTCAGGCTTTAGCTAACGAAAA
>VGFR01000100.1 GCA_016868835.1 Bacteroidota bacterium
GAGAAAGAAAGTATGGACAAGAAAGTGACTCAGCACGAACCCGAATTGGCTTTGTTTGTGGAGGATCAAGATCCTCTCATTTTTTACAAAGCCATATTGAATCAAGCACTGCAAATGAATCCTATTCCTGTTGTTTATTTTGAGCTTCATGAAAGGTATGCTGAAGCTACAAGTGACATGGCTATAGAAAAGGGGTTTACGGTTGAATTGAAAAAAGATGCTCAGGGGAAGAACAGAATGCTGCGTTGTGAAGTGTTGTGATTGATGCGTTTCAAAAAGTCAGCTGATGTTAATTAAATGCTTGATTTAGTCAATACGATATTTACATTATTTCGCGAATTGTGGATGAATAAATCCTTTTTATTTCAATTGTTGTTTGTAGGTTTTGTTGCGTTTATTTTCACTCCGCAAAATCATCTTATTTATTCTTTTATCAATGCACGAACCCGTTAAAATTACCAAAGTGGCCATGTTTATCGATGGCTCTTTTTTCCTTCAAGTCAATACATTTTATAAATACCATCATTATGTTGGAAAGAGTTTTCATTACTCTGGATTCATTGATTACGTTCGACATAAAGTGGCGCAGCTAGAGCATTCAAGATATAACCTGTGTCAAGTAGTTGAAGCGCATTGGTTTCGCGGCAGATACCCAACTTCAGCCATGGAGTTGAAATATCCTGACCCTACCAAACGTCTTGAAATCATGTCCAATGAGCGGAAAATGGAAGACACGCTCATTTATCAAGGAATAACAAGTCACTATTATCCGCTTCAAGTAGATCATGAAACAGGCGAAACGCAAGAGCGTCCAATTAATGTGTGGTTCGCAACCGAAGCACTGGCCATGGCGGCTCAAGGATTATTTGATGTGCTAGTAATTGTGGGCGGAGACAGTGAGTATAAACACCTAGCGGCAAAGCTTTCTGCCTTGGGTGTAAGAACCATGGTCTTGGGCTGGAACATCACCTATGAAGCCGATACGCAGAATGGCTTCCGCAGTAGATACATTAAAACGTCTCAAGCACTCATAGACGAATGCACGTATCCCGTTTGGTTAGATAAGATTATTGATCAAGGATTGGAAGATGCTGACAGGCTCATTCAGAACTTGTTTCACAATTAATTAGCCTTCCATACCGCCTTCTCCGCCGCCCATGTTTTTGCGCTTGAATAATTGCGCATCCATTTTACCAAAGCGCCAAGAAACGGTGAAACGAAACATTTGCCAGTCACGTCTTTTGAAAGTAGTCTGTTCAAAATAAGGAGAGTTGCTGTGTATGACATTCACGCGTGTTTTCAAGATGTCTGTAGCACTGAACGCAACAACCAAACTTTTGTTTTGCAGAAATTCTTTGCGAATCGAAACATCTAAACCATAGGTTGGTTCTACATAACCTTGTACCGTGTTGGTGCTTCCTCCCCACATGCCACCGCCACCACCCATTCCCATTCCACCCATTCCACCACCACCGCCTCCGCGTTCACTGCTACCAACCTCTAAAGCACGCTTACTGCTGTAATCAACCATAGCTTGAATAGATGTGTTGTTCGGTATCAATTGAAACACTTTTCCACCCAGGGTGATTTTTCCTTTTCCATTCGGCAGTTTGACATTCAATGAAGATTTTACCCAAAATGAATTGATGTTGTTTTTTAAGTTGGCATCCAAATTTGTTCCATCAATACTCGAGTTGTAAATATTCAAATTGGTATTCAATTCAAGTATTTTAAATAAGTTGTTGCGAGAAACAAATTCCAATCCGAGGGCCTGAGAACTGCTCGCATTTTCATAGGTTGTAACTACAACAGAATCGGCTAGATTTTCACTGTATTCAATGTTTTGCTGACGCACTGTAACGTTTTGTGTATACCTGCCATAAGCCGAAACAATGATGGTGTTCTTTTTATTCGGAATCCATTGCCAGCTCAATTCAGCCGTTTGCGTGAACTCGGGTTTTATATTCGGATTTCCACGTTGAATATTCAATGAATCGCTGTAGTCAGTAAATGGCTGAAGTTGCATGAAACTTGGGCGATTGATTTTTCGGTTTAGTGCAAACTGAACATCTTGTTTTTCACTTAGCACGCGCGTTACAAAAAGGGAAGGGAAGAGGCTCAGTTTATATTGATACTCAAAATTCTGATTGGTAGAAAGCAATTCGCCTTTGTAATTGCTGGTTTCAACGCGAAGACCTGTCTTTATTTTCCAAGAAGGTAAATCAAATGCGGCAGTGGTATAGGCAGCACCCACTTGATCAACATAATGATAATTCACAAAAAGCGATGTAATGTCGGTCCAAATGCCATTGCCCAAAGTGCTGTTGTTGTATTGACTTGTGAAATCGCGTATGCTGAATCTTCCACCGGCTTCAAGTCTGAAACGTTCAGAAATCTCTGATTCGAAATCCAATTGAGAAGTAATTAAATATTGAGAAACATCGCCCAATTGTCTTTGCTGTACTGCATCAAAATCATTGTACAAAGTATAATAGTCCCCAGTAAAATGACTTTGAATGCGGTTGAAGTTCACATCAGCGGATAACTCTGTGCCTTCCTTTGTAAACAGATGTTTATACAAGATACTTGCTCCGAAATTTTGAAATTCGCGCTTGGTTGTGCTCTCTCTAAAATAAGAGCTATTGCCACCGCTCAGCGTATCTGTAAGTACATTCAACGTGTCCATTGGCGCGAATGATCCCTTACTCATACTGCCTGATACTGTAAAGGTATTTCTTAAATCTAAAAGATAATCAATCCCGCCTCTTCCGGTTAAGAAGAGGCCGTCATTTAAATTGTATTGCGATTGATTCAATTGAAAATTGGGTGAATAATTGAATCGGTCAGTTGTTCCAATGCTGATGCTTCTTCTTTGATTCGCATTGCCGTTCAAGAAGAAATTTATTTTTCCTTGCCTGTAGTTCATGTCGAATCCGCCGTTCATTCTTCCTCTGCGATCAATTCCTGCGCGAACACTGCCATTGTAACCATTTGTTCTGTTGTGCTTCATGACAATGTTAACAATTCCGCCACCGCCGCCACTTGCATCATATTTAGCCGATGGGTTGGTTATAAGTTCAACGCGTTGAATGGCATCTGCCGGAATTTGATCAATAGTAAGTGTTGTGGGTCGGCCATCAACAAAAATCTGAGGCGCTGTATTTCGCAAGGATACATTGCCGTCGGAATCAACGGTCAATGAGGGAATGTTCCGAAGCACATCTTCTGCGGTACCACCACTGTTCATGGGGTTTTTGTCTACATCGTAAATACGCTTATCAAATTCCAATCGCATGCCACCACCTTCAACCTGAATGGTAGCCAAGTCTGTTCCGAATTTCAACCTGAAATTTCCCAAATCTTTTTCTATTCCTCCCATGCTCATTTGACCACTCGGTTTCAAAACAAAGGTGGAATAAGGAGCGTCTGAATTTGAAAATGAAAAGCGCAGTGTAAGGGGAGTGTTCAAAGGCAAATCAATGAGCAAAAATTCACCTTTTCCATCGGTAAGTCCTCCTGTAATCGGATTTACATTTTGTTGCTTAATGAGCACGCTGTCTTCCTTATAAACCCGAATAACAACAAATTCAAGGGGTTTGCCTGAAATAACATCAAATACTTTTCCATAGGCTTTGCCCTTCATGTCTCCTTTGCCAGGCCTTCCTTGAGGCTGTGCTTGAAGAATGCTAGTCATGGCGCAAAGAAGTAAGAGAAGTGTAAAAAGTTTTTTCATGCTATGAGAACAACAAGTTGTGTAAAAAGTTTATCGCATGTAAAGGTAGCCATTCTCTTTCAAGTTGTAATTTCGAGCATTATGAAGCCAATTCCATTTTCACCGCCGCGTGTCGATGAAAAAACCATTGAAGCTGTTACCGCTGTTTTGCGTTCGGGATGGATTACCACCGGACCTCAAACCCGAGCCTTTGAAGAAGATTTAAGACGGTACACACAAAGTGGACCTGTCTTGTGTCTAAACTCTTGGACCAATGCTGTGGAACTGGTGTTGCGTTGGTTTGGGGTGAAGGAAGGTGATGAGGTATTACTTCCCGCATACACCTATGCCGCAACGGCAAACATTGTCATGCACGTTGGTGCTAAACCTGTTTTAGTTGACTCCATGCAACACGCACCGCTCATGGATTTGGAAGATGCAAAGAAGAAATTGTCTGCACGAACCAAGGTTATTATGCCCGTAGATATTGGGGGTTTTCCAATGGACTATGAAGCTGTAATGGCTTTGTCAAAATCATTTTCGAAACAATTTAAATGGGAACAGGCAACAGATGTGCAGAAACTATTGGGAAGGCCACTGGTCATTGCAGATGCTGCGCATAGCTTTGGTGCTTGGTACAATGGAAATCCAGTAGGCGGTCAAACAGATGTGATGGCTTTTTCATTTCACGCTGTAAAGAATTTAACCACCGCCGAAGGAGGATCCATTCACCTGAATTTACCCGCTCAGTTCTCAAATGATGACATACGCGCTTCACTTAATGTGAGCGCACTGCACGGTCAAACAAAAGATGCATTGAGTAAAACACAAGCAGGAAATTGGAGATATGATATTGTTGAAGCAGGATTTAAATGCAACATGACAGACATTCACGCTGCCATAGGGAGAGTTGAATTGGATCGGTACGAGGAGACGCTAACGCGAAGGAAAAAGATTTGTCTCAAATACAATGAAATTTTTCAAGCATCAGGGTTGAATTTTACCTTACCTATTTTTCAATCTAAAAACTTGGAAAGCAGCTATCATTTGTACATGCTTCGAGTAAATGGATTTTCAGAAGATCAACGCGATGCGGTCATTCGCTCAGTAGCTGAACAAGGAATCTCACTGAATGTACATTTTCAACCTATACCCTTATTGAGTTTCTATAGAAGGCATGGCTATGAAATGACAGATTATCCGCATGCATGGAACGCATATGCAAATGAAATTTCACTGCCGGTCTATTATGATTTGTTAGATGAAGATGTAGCGCGTGTGGCAAATGCTATTATTGAAGCTGTAAAAAAAATATGCTAAAACGCGCTGTAGATTTATTCGTGTCGCTGGTGCTCAACATCGCCTTGCTTCCGGTGTACATGGTTGTGAGTATTTGGATTATAGCAGATGATTTTGGATCACCTTTTTTTGTTCAGCAACGCATTGGGAAGAATGGAGTTCCTTTTGGATTATTAAAATTCCGAACCATGAGAAAAAATGCGGAATCACTCGGGCAATTGACTGTTGGTATGCGTGATCCCAGAATTACACGATCCGGTTTTTTTATTCGAAAGTATAAATTAGATGAATTGCCACAATTAATCAATGTATTTATAGGTGACATGAGTCTGGTAGGACCAAGGCCTGAGGTGGAGCGTTATACGAAATTATATACCGAAGAGCAAAGACGAGTGTTGCTGGTTAAGCCGGGCATTACAGATTACGCCAGCATAGAATATGTTCGAGAAAATGAATTGTTAGCAGCTTCATTGAATCCGGAAGAAACATATGTCAATGAAATAATGCCGGCTAAATTGGAACTGAATAAAAAATACATTTCCGAACAGTCATTCGGTACAGATATGAAAATCATCTGGAGAACAATTCAGGCAATTTTGTCGTGAGATTTTCGCATGATATTTATGGCCTTTTCGGCTTCTTCAAAAGTTGTAATTAAGGGGGGCGCAATGCGGAAACTCCATGGACAAGAGAGAAACCAAAAACTTAAAAGCCCTTGCTCTAAATTTGAATCTACCATTTGTTGAACTACTTCTTCACTTTCCATATCAACAGCGAAGTACAGTCCAATTCTCCGAATTTCTTTCACATGTTTAAAGGTGCTTAATTCGCGCTCTAAGTATTGGCCAATGGCTTCTGCATGAGGCAAGATGTGTGGTTGATTTAATTCTTCTAAAAAAGCAGCAGCGGCTGCACAAGCTACCGGGTGACCAGCAAAGGTGCTTATGTGACCAAGCAACGGATCGAAAGAAAGCAGTTCCATTTGGTTTTTATTCGCAACCAAACAACCAATAGGTAAACCACCTCCAAGTGCTTTGCCCAATGTGAGTATGTCGGGAATAACATTGAAATGCTCAAAAGCAAAATGTTTGGCTGTTCTTCCCATACCACATTGAATTTCATCAAAAACCAGCAGCGCTCCTACCTCTGTGCATTTTTTCCTCAACGCTGAAAGGTAAAGTGGGTTAGGGATACGCACCCCCGCATCGCCTTGCACAGTCTCAAGAAAAACGCCTGCAATTTCTTCGGTAATCAAGTTTAAATCTTCCCAGTTGTTCAAACGAATAAACTCAACGCCTGGCATCAGTGGGCGGAAGGCACTTTTCTTTTTTTCGTTGTAACTAATGGCCATGCTGCCTGTTGTGCTGCCGTGATAAGAACCAATAAATGAAATTATTTTTTTTCTTCCCGTTGCACGTTTCACCAATTTAATAGCCGCTTCGTTGGCCTCAGTACCACTATTCACGAAATAACAGCAGTTCAAACGCTCCGGCAGAAGACCAGTTAAAAGCGCTGCAGCTTTCGTTTGTGAAGCTTGAATGAATTCACCATAAACCATGGTGTGTAAATGTTTTTCTACCTGCGCATGAATAGCTTCTTTGATTTTCAAATTGCCATGACCCAGATTGCTTACACCAACACCACTTACGAAATCCATAATGCGATTTCCAGATTCAGTGTAGAAATAAATACCCTCAGCACGCGCTATTTCAATTCCCAACGGGAAGGGAGTTGTTTGTGCAAGTCCTTGATTAAAAAATAATGATTTCATCTGCAAAAATCCACGGTTTACCTCCTGCTCCTAAATGCCAATTGGGTATTTGATCAAAGGCAGGAGTGGCTATTATTTTAACATATTTCACTTGAGTAAGATCTACTTTGTATGGTTCCGGAGCATCGAAAATAAAATTGTGTGTCATGGCTCCTTCTTTTTTCTGAAGCTCTGTGAATGCGGTGTTGTATACTTCATCCCAACTCGTACCATCTTTACTAATGGAAAACTGAACTTTGGAAGGAAACCAAATCCAGGGTCGAATATCTTGATAGGTATTCAATTGAATGGAATGAATGGTTTTAGCTTTTTTCAATTCAATAACAGTCTCGAGCGGTCCATTCACTC
>VGFR01000101.1 GCA_016868835.1 Bacteroidota bacterium
TTTGTCATATCATCATGACCATATCGTCTCTCTAGCATATCTGCTGCAAAAAACAGACCTACCGCCAAAATACCGTGAGAGACCATTTCAATCAATGCTCCTTCCTGAGCCACTGTGCTTTGCGATAATACTCCAAGCGCTATCATGCCTACGTGTGCAATGGATGAATAAGCGATAAGTAATTTAAATCTGGTTTGAGAAATAGCCAAAATGGAACTATAAAGAATACTGATTACACAAATCCAAAGTACCCAATCTGCATTTGAAATACCCGCACCAAGCATGGGTACAGTGAATACCAAGAGTCCATAGGTAGCCATTTTCAACATAACTCCAGCAAGAAGCATGGTGCCTGCAATAGGCGCAGAGCTGTAGGTGCTAGGTTGCCATGTGTGAAAAGGGAAAATTGGAATTTTAACTCCAAATGCAATGAAAAAGGCAAGGAAGAGATAGGTTTGTTCAGATGTGCTGAGTGCTTTTCCTGCGGCAATCATGTCACTCATCATAAAGCTTGTTGCAAATTGTCGAATATAAAGCAATGCCAAAAGCATGAATAGCGATCCGAACAACGTATAAACAAAGAACTTCAATACAATCGCATTTTTATTTTCAGCTTTGCTCCAATACAAGATAAAGAAATAGATAGGAATAAGTGCTACTTCGTAGCAGATGTAAAATAACATGAGGTCACTGGCGAGAAAGGCACCGGTCATGGCTGCTGCCATCAGAGAAATTAACGGATAAGCTCCTGTGTATCTATTTTCCCAATTGGGTATGAGTGTTACGAATGCAGAAACACCAGTTGTGAGAAGAATAAGCAAAATGCTATTTGCATTGATGCTCAGTGCGAAGTGCATTCCAATTCCACGAATAATTCCGCTGTCAAAGTGCAAAGATTCAGTTTGACCGTATGAAAGTGAAATTGCTGCCGCTATGGCAACAATCAATGCTCCGATTGATCCAGCGGCTGATATTCGTTTTGATTGCTGAGGCATGAGCCATGCAGCAAGTGCGGCAGCCACTGGGAGTATGATAAGTAAAAGCGTAAACATGTCTTTATTTTTCTTAGAACATTAAACTTATAAGGGCCAACAAACCAACAACGAAAGTGAGTAGGTAGTACGCAATTCTTCCAGAGTGAAGAAGTTGTGATCCTTTTCCAACCCACGTACTCAATGAACCCATTCCTTCAACGAGTCCATCTATAATGGCCTTTTCGAAGGCTACTTTGAAAATTTGACCAAGAGCATCGATTGGTTTTCTGATGATGGAATCATAGAACTCATCGAACTTGTATTTTTTATAAAGAAGAATATGCAGTCCGTCTTTGATTTCGTGATCTTCCAAAACGGGGGTATTCTTTTTAATGTATATGGTGTGTGCCCAAGCAATCATTAGTAAACTAATGAGCATAGTTCCTATACCCAAAACAATCTCCATTGCTACGTTTAATTCAGATACGGCTGCAATTACCGGATCTCCAATGTTGTGATTCGAAAGCCAATTATCTAAGGCGTGTGGTAAGTGGAAACTATGACCAATGGCATGTGGAATGCCCATGAAACCACCAACAATAGATAAAATGGCTAAAATCCATAACGGTATGGTCATGGTCGATGGTGACTCATGCAAGTGATGCTCTTGTTCGTGAGTACCGCGGAATTTTCCGTGGAAGGTTAGGAAATATAAGCGGAACATATAAAAGGCCGTGCAAGCAGCTGCAAATACCAGTAAGCCGAAAATTATTTTGTTGTGTTCGAAGGCATGAGCCAAAATTTGATCTTTCGAGAAGAAACCTGCAAATGGGAAAATACCTGCAATGGCAAGCGTTCCAATCAAGAACGTTTTTTCTGTGGTTGGCATGTATCTTTTTAATCCGCCCATGCGTCGGATGTCTTGCTCTCCGCCCATACCGTGTATGACTGAGCCGGAGCCTAGGAACAATAATGCTTTGAAGAAGGCGTGTGTAATAACATGAAAAACGGCTGTGGTATGCGCGCCCATTCCTAGGGCAACAAACATGAATCCCAATTGAGAAACAGTAGAGTAGGCTAAAACCTTTTTAATGTCATTTTGGGTCAGGGCAATGGTAGCACCAAGCAATGCCGTGATGATACCAACTACGGTAACAAAATGACCTGCATATTCGGAGTGAATGAATAACTCTCCGTTTCTTGCAACCAAATAAATTCCGGCAGTTACCATGGTTGCGGCGTGTATCAATGCTGAAACGGGTGTAGGACCTGCCATTGCATCGGGTAACCAAGTGTGCAAGGGAAACTGAGCACTTTTTCCCATAGCTCCAATAAACAAGAAGATGGCAATCAAGGAAGTCATACTATTTGACAACTTCGCGAAGCCACCACCTAACAAATCTGAATAATTTAATGATCCCGTATGAACAAAAAGTAGAATCATTCCAATGATAAGACCTAAGTCTCCAATTCTGTTTATCACGAAGGCCTTTTTCGCAGCATTGTTATTCGCGTGATCTTTATACCAGAATCCGATCAACATGAAAGAGCATACACCTACGCCTTCCCACCCAACAAATAACGTAACTAAGCTATCTCCTAATACCAAGATGATCATGAAGAAAACGAAAAGATTCAAGTATGCAAAGAAGCGATTGAATCCTTCATCGTCATGCATATACCCACTGGAATAGAGGTGAATGAGAAAGCCAATCCCTGTCACGAACAGCAAGTAAGTACTAGACAAATGATCAACATAAAACGCCATGTTGATATTCAGTGACCCGGCAGATATCCAATTGAATACATGTACTACTGTGCCGTCCGTTGCTTGCCCTTGTGAGATGAAAACAAGAACAGATACAATGAATGAGGCGAAAACAACCCCAGATCCAATAATGGTAGTCGCTGTTTTTGATAATTTTTTTCCGAAGAAGACTTGAATTAAAAATCCGAGTAATGGGAAGAGGGGGACGAGTGTAACAAATTTTTCCATGACTATCCCTTCAATTGGTTAAGAGCATCCGTATCTGTAGTATGCAAGTTTCTATAAAGCATCATAAGTATAGCCAAACCTACAGCTACTTCTGCAGCGGCTACTACCATTATGAAAAAGACAAACACCTGTCCATCGGTATCTCCATGCATTTTTGAGAATGCTACGAGAGCTAGGTTTACAGCATTCAACATTAATTCAATGCTCATGAACATGAGAATGGCGTTTCTTCTTATGAGCACGCCTAAAATACCCATTGCAAATAGCGTAATGCTTAGCCAGAGGTAATGGTTAATGGTTATGTTTGGTAAAATTTCCATGTTCGATTAATTAGCTAATTCTTTTTTAGATAAATAGACTGCCCCTACCATCGCAGCAAGAAACAAAACTGAGGCAAGTTCAAAAGGAAGTAGAAAGTCTTGGTATAAAACCTTTCCAAGGTTTTCAATGAGTCCAGCATTTTCTGCCATTGGTGTGCTCGCTTGGAGCGCGTCTGTTTTGGCAATTAACGAAACAACTACAAGCATAAAAATACCAGCAGCTCCAACAGCAGCCATTTTAAACCACGTGGCAATTTTATCTTCTTGAACTGAATTGAGATTCAACATCATGATGACATAGAGGAAGAGAACCATAATGGCTCCTGCGTATACTATGATGTGTACTGCAGCGAGAAATTGAGCGTTCATTAAAAAATAATGGCCTGCAATACTGAAAAAAGTGACAATCAAGTACAAGACACTATGCACTGGATTTTTAGAGAATAACACCGCCAAGCCGCTGAAAATGGCCAGGAAGGATAAAACGTAAAAGGCAATTTCGGTTAGGCTCATCGAATTAATTTATCTTGAATGGTTTGGTTGTGTTTGTGTTTTTTGTTTTGTTTGAATGCCAACACTTCTTGCGTTTGACGTTTCGTCACATCAACACGCTCTTGCAGACTTTCAACTAATTTGTCTTTTCCAAAAACTTCTTCACCACGTGTAAATGAGCTTGGAACAATTCGATCTGTTAAGAAAATAGCTTCTTTCGGACAGGCTTCTTCACACAGTCCACAGAAAATGCAACGCAGCATATTAATTTCATATGTGGCAGCATATTTTTCTTCACGATACAAATTCTCTTCACCCTTTTTTCGTTCAGCAGCTTCCATGGTAATGGCTTCTGCCGGACAAGCAACGGCGCACAGACCGCAAGCAGTGCAACGCTCAGCGCCTGCATCGTCTCTTTTTAGAACATGTTGTCCGCGGTAAACAGAGGCAATAGGACGCTGTTGTTCTGGGTATTTCACTGTTGCTTTTCGCTTAAACAAGTGACTTAAAGTGATAAACATCCCTTTCAGAATAGCAGGGAGATACAAGCGTTCCATGAGGGTAAGTTCCGTTGGAACCACCACTTTTGATCTGTTCGTTAAATTCAGCATAGACTAGGAAAGTTTTCCGGTGAAGAACATCACCAATCCGGTTATGAAAATATTTGCAATGGCTAGAGGAAGTAGCACCTTCCAACCTAAATTCATCAACTGATCGTATCTGAAACGCGGGAGTGTCCAGCGAATCCACATGAATACAAAAATGAAGATGAGTATTTTTATAAAAAGAGCTGAGGTTTGTAAAATGACAAGTGTATTTCCTTCCAAGCCCAATTCATGTTGGAAAGGAAAATTGTATCCGCCAAAGTATAACGTTGCCATTACAGCAGACGAGATAAACATGTTAATGTACTCAGCAAACAAAAAGAAGCCGAGTTTCATTGAGCTGTATTCCGTATGATAACCACCCACCAATTCAGATTCCGACTCGGGTAAGTCAAAAGGAGCACGGTTGGTTTCTGCAAATGCACAAATGATAAAGATTAAGAAACCAAGAGGTTGATATACCACATTGGCATAACCAGCATCTTGTTGCTGTGCAATTTCGCCAAGACTCAGTGTGCCGGTCATCATAACCAAAGCAATCAATGCAAGTCCCATTGCAACTTCGTAAGAAATCATTTGAGACGAGGCACGAAGAGCACCGAGTAAAGCGAATTTGTTGTTCGAAGACCATCCGCCAATCATAATTCCATAAACACCAATGGAAACAACACCAAGCAAATAGAGCAGGCCTATGTTGATATCTGCAATTTGCATGGGATAAACAATGCCATCTGAATTGAATCCGCTTCCCCATGGAATAACGGCGCCAGTGAGACATGCGGTAAGCATGAAAAAAGACGGGCCAAGAATAAAAAGCCATTTATTCGAATGCGTGGGAATCATCTCTTCTTTGAAGATCATTTTTAATCCATCGG
The DNA here is from genome assembly GCA_016868835.1 of Bacteroidota bacterium. Classification (GTDB taxonomy): domain Bacteria; phylum Bacteroidota; class Bacteroidia; order Flavobacteriales_D; family Sanyastnellaceae; genus CAIZGX01. The sequence goes on from VGFR01000101.1 coordinate 5,263, forward strand.
CAATCGGCTGAAGCAATCCCATGGGGCCAGCCCGATTTGGACCAATTCGATCTTGAAACCAAGAAGCTAGTTTTCTCTCTCCCCAAGTCATGTACGCGGCAGCACCCAAAGTAACAGCGAACACAATGACTGCGAGAATTATTTTATACATTAACATACCTTCCATGACTTCTTATTTTTCTTCGTTGTTGGGATTCAATGCACCAGCACCAAGTGCGGTTTTTTCACCGTGAGGCAATGCACCGCGCTGACGATCAATGGTAGATTTCAAAGCTTTCAAACTTTGATAGTGGTTTGCCGATATCACTGAGTGACGATCAATTTTACTTGGTCCCTCAATAACCCAGTCAGATGTTTTTTTATGTTCGAATCTGCAGCTGTTACAAATCCATTCTTCAACCTCGCCCCATTTATCTTTTCTTGCAGTTACGCGTGCAACCTCTTCACCTTTATACCATAGGCGAACTTTACCGCTGCACGTTGGACAATCACGGTGCGCGTCAACGGGTTTCGTAAACCAAACACGACTATTGAAGCGGAAGGTTTTGTCTGTTAACGCTCCAACCGGACAAACGTCAATGACATTTCCTGAAAAGTCATTGTCAATGGCATTTTCAATGTAGGTTGAAATTTCAGCAACTTCCCCTCTGTTACAAACACCGTGAACACGTCCGTCTGTAACTTGGTCTGCCGTTTTTACACATCGGTAGCACAGAATACAACGTGTCATATGCAGCTGAATCTTATCTCCAATGTCTCTTTTCTCGAATTCACGACGTGGAAATTCATAACGTGTCTCTGCTTTTCCATGCTCGTATGCCAAATCTTGCAAATGACATTCTCCAGCTTGGTCGCATACTGGGCAGTCTAGCGGATGATTTAATAAAAGCATTTCCACAACACCGGCTCGCGCTTCTAAAATTTCGGGGGAAGTAATGTTTTGAACTTCCATTCCATCCATAACAGATGTGCGGCACGAGGCAACGGGTTTGGGCATCGGACGTGGATCTTTTTCAGAACCTTTTGATACTTTCACCAAACAGGTTCTGCAGTATCCTCCGCTTGTTTTCAATTTGGAATAATAACACATAGTTGGCGGCACAATATCGCCACCAATCATGCGCGCTGCTTCCAGTATGGTTGTACCGTTGGGTACTTCAATTTCAATTCCGTCTATGGTAACTTTAGGCATAGCGTATTATTTAGTTTGTTGGAACAGGTAAATTATTCAAGCGATAGTAATGCTTTACATCATTTACGTGTTCTTCATTTTTAATGAAATCTTCGAATTCTTTTCTGAAGTGGCGAATAGCAGCAGCTACGGGCCAAGACGCGGCTTCTCCAAGAGGACAAATGGTTTTACCTTCAATCTTGGTTTGGATATCCCACAACAAGTCAATGTCTTCAAGGGTACCGTGTCCGTGTAAAATTTTATGTAATACTTTTTCTAACCAACCTGTACCTTCTCTGCACGGGCTGCACTGTCCGCAGCTTTCATGGTGATAAAAGCGCGAGAAGGTGTATAGATTTTTTACAATACTGGTGTCTTCATCCATCACAATGAAACCGCCTGATCCAAGCATGGTTCCGGTTTGAAACCCTCCGTCTGCTAAACTTTCATAGCTCATGAGTCGAGGTTCACCAGCCGCTGTTTTTAAGATTAATTCGGTGGGAAGAATTGGAACTGAAGAACCTCCAGCTACTACA
>VGFR01000102.1 GCA_016868835.1 Bacteroidota bacterium
ACTCCAAAGACAATCGTTTGAAGTCAACCAAAGCATCATTGCACAACCAATAATTCGAACGAGCACCAAAAATTCTTCCATCAATAACACCGGCTCTTTTCAACTCTCGCAGATGCTGTATGACCGGAGTTGGCGACATGCCTTCTACATGAACAATCTTACCGTCTATGGTACCGCCTGCCTTAATCATTTCAAGTAAAATGGTGATTCGCGCGGGATGACCAAGAACACGAGCATAATGAGCAAAATCATGCTCTAGGCCTTTTTTAGGCAAACCTGTTTTTTGCTCGTTTAACATGCTAGCAAAGAAAACCTTACTGTTTCACGTCAAAGTTTCATTTGCGTTAAGTTTTGATGAACGAAATATAATCCTCTTAACACCTTAGTAACATTTATAAAACCGGGTTGAATTGAAGAATAAAACAAATTCGGAAGTAAATTCGCAGCAATTGAATTCATATGATAGAAGCTGCACCTTATTCGCCGAAAAACAAAATACGTATAGTAACAGCCGCAAGCCTTTTTGATGGTCATGATGCTGCTATTAATATTATGCGTCGTATTATTCAAAGTACAGGGTGTGAAGTCATTCACTTGGGACATGACCGAAGTGTTGAAGAGGTAGTGAACTGCGCCATTCAAGAAGACGCGCAAGCAATTGCCATGACCAGTTATCAGGGAGGTCATACGGAATATTTCAAATACATGTATGACCTTTTGCAAGAGAAAGGATGTGGCCACATCAAAATTTTTGGTGGTGGTGGTGGTACCATATTGCCTGAAGAGATTGTAGAATTGCAGGCATATGGAATTACACGAATTTATCATCCTGACGATGGAAGAGCCATGGGCTTGCAGGGAATGATCAATGATTTAATTGAAAAATGTGATTATCCAACGGGAAAAAATATCACTTTCCAAACAGAGGACCTCTCAAGCAAAAATCCGGCAGTGCTTGCTCAAATTATATCTGCTGCTGAAAATTTTCCTGAGGAACATGCTGCGTTGCTTGAAAATATTCATGCACAAGCGAAAAATTCAATTTCACCTGTCTTGGGAATTACGGGTACAGGTGGTGCTGGAAAAAGCAGTATGGTTGATGAGTTGGTGCGTCGTTTTTTATTGGATTTCCCTGAGAAAACAATTGGCGTAATATCTGTTGATCCTTCAAAAAGAAAAACGGGTGGAGCCTTACTGGGAGACCGTATTCGAATGAATGCAATTAAAAATGAACGCGTGTATATGCGCTCATTAGCCACAAGACAAAGCAATTTAGCACTGAGTAAACACGTAGCAGAAGCAGTTAATGTGTTGAAAGCCGCTGCCTTCGATCTAATCGTTCTTGAAACAAGTGGTATTGGTCAAAGTGACACTGAAATCATGGATCACAGTGATGTGGCCTTGTATATTATGACTCCTGAATTTGGTGCAGCCAGTCAATTGGAAAAAATTGACATGCTTGATTTTGCAGATGTTGTTGGCATCAACAAGTTTGACAAGCGCGGAGCATTGGATGCCATTCGAGATGTACGCAAGCAATATAAAAGAAATCATCAATTGTGGGATGCAGAAGACGAAACGCTTCCTGTAGTTGGAACCATTGCTTCACAGTTTAATGATCCAGGAACAAATGAGCTGTACGCTAAAATTCTTGATCAGCTCAACACGAAAACACAAGCAAAATTTCATTCTAGTTTCGAGTTAACGAAAGGAATTAGCGAAAAAATTTATATCATTCCTCCCCAGCGCACGCGTTACTTATCTGAGATATCTGAAAACAATCGTGCCTATGACAAATGGGCGTTAGGACAAGCTGAGATAGCCGAAAAATTATACGGATTGCAATTAGCCATTGAAACCTTTGATGAATCTTCACAGGATGAAAATATTCAAATCGCTGTTCAACAACTCCATGCTAGCTTTGACCGAATCAAGATGGATCTTGACCCACACAATTGGAATTTAATACAGCAATGGGATGAAAAGAAAAAGTCTTTCAGTGGAGATACTTACTCTTTCAAAGTAAGAGATAAAGTATTGGAATTAAAAGCCAATTCCATCTCTCTTTCTCAGCAGCGAATTCCGAAGATTTCCATGCCCAAGTTTAAATCTTGGGGAGAAATTGTTCGGTGGTCGCTACAAGAAAATGTACCAGGAGAGTTTCCTTATACTGCCGGTATTTATCCGTTCAAGCGAGAGGGCGAAGACCCTACTCGTATGTTCGCAGGTGAAGGTGGTCCGGAACGCACCAACAGACGTTTTCATTATGTTAGCTTTGGAATGCCTGCGAAGCGATTGTCAACAGCATTTGACAGTGTTACCTTGTATGGCAATGATCCCGGATATAGACCTGACATATATGGGAAAGTTGGAAACAGCGGGGTGAGTATCTGTTGTTTAGATGATGCGAAGAAGCTATATAGTGGATTTGATTTAGCTGATCCAAAAACATCCGTTTCCATGACCATCAATGGTCCGGCCCCCATGCTCCTCGCCTATTTCATGAATGCGGCTATTGATCAAGCATGTGAAAAACATATTCGTGCCAACGGATTAGAAAAAGATGTTGAACGCGTTCTGAAATCGAAATGGGAAGACCGAGGCCTTGCTCGACCTAAATATCAAGGTGATTTACCTGAAGGAAATGACGGACTTGGTCTTTTGGTACTTGGATGTACAGGCGATGAGGTTCTTGATTCAGAAACCTATAACAAAATCAAAGCAGAAACCATCTCTGTGGTCAGAGGAACCGTTCAGGCCGATATCTTGAAAGAAGATCAGGCTCAAAACACATGTATTTTCTCTACCGAATTCGCATTGCGTTTAATGGGCGATGTTCAAGAATATTTTATTGAAAATAAAGTTCGGAATTTTTATAGTGTATCTATTTCAGGTTATCACATTGCAGAGGCAGGCGCCAACCCCATTACGCAGTTGGCTTTTACGTTAGCTAATGGGTTTACATATGTTGAATATTATTTGAGTAGAGGAATGGACATCAACGAATTTGGTCCAAACCTCAGCTTTTTCTTCAGCAATGGAATAGACCCTGAATATGCGGTTATTGGCAGAGTTGCTCGAAGAATTTGGGCGAAAGCGTTAGCAAAAAAATACGGTGCAAACGCACGTGCTCAAATGCTCAAGTATCACATACAAACGTCTGGAAGAAGTTTACATGCTCAAGAAATTGACTTCAATGATATTCGTACAACCCTGCAGGCGTTGTATGCTATTTATGACAATTGCAATTCACTTCACACCAACGCATACGATGAAGCCATTACAACTCCAACAGAAGAGAGTGTTCGCCGAGCCATGGCCATTCAGTTGATTATTAATAGAGAGTTGGGATTAGCGAAAAATGAAAATCCTTTGCAAGGTTCATTCATTATTGAAGAATTAACAGATCTTGTAGAGGAGGCCGTTTTAAGTGAGTTTGACCGAATCACGGAACGAGGCGGTGTTCTTGGTGCTATGGAGACCATGTACCAAAGAGGTAAGATACAAGAGGAAAGTTTATATTATGAAACATTAAAGCATACCGGTGAATATACGATCATTGGAGTGAATACGTTTTTATCTTCTAAAGGTTCTCCGACCATTATTCCAGCTGAAGTAATCCGAGCAACAACCGAGGAAAAAGAATCGCAAATTCAAACCGTTCTTGAATTACAAAAGTGCTATAGCCAAGAGGCACAGAACCAACTTAAGCATTTACAAAAGGTAGCTGTTGAACATGGTAATTTATTTGACTCATTAATGACAGCGGCGAAGTATTTGTCACTCGGGCAAATTACAGACACCTTATTCAATGTAGGTGGACAATACAGAAGGAATATGTAAATACATGTGGAAATAAAAAAGGCCCTTCAAAATGAAGGGCCTTTTATTTATGTCTAAACTCTACTATTTTTCCGTAGGAGCATATTGCACTTGCTTCACATCAACCTTAATTAATTCAAGTTGCTTTGCAACATCTTCTTTCATGTCTGTTTGCGCTCTTCCCTTCAACACGCTTGCAAGAAATTGTTCAACTTCAGCATACATGGCTTTCTTATTCAATGGCTTCGCAAATCCATGACCTTCATCTTTTGCTAGCAAATATGCCACTTGCTTTCCTTTGTCTCGAAGTGCCACAACAATTTGATCGGCCTCAGCCTGTTTCACTCGTGGATCATTAGCACCTTGAATGATAAGTAATGGTTTTACAATTTTATCTGCTGAAAAAAGTGGACTTGCTTCGCGAATGCGTTTCTTACCCGCTTCTGTATTGGGATCACCAACCATACCGTAAAGGAAGGCTCTTCCACTTTCCCAATATGCCGGAACTGATTCTAATAGTGTGAAAATGTTTGATGGGCCAACGATATCAACTCCACAAGCATACAAATCTGGAGTGAAGGCCAAACCTGCCAATGTTGCATAGCCACCATAGCTTCCACCCATAATTGCCACTCTGTTTTTATCAGCAATCCCCTTCTCTACTAAATATTTTACACCCCAGGTAATGTCATCTTGCATGAGTAACCCCCACTGCCCATCACCTGCATTCAAAAACTTTTTTCCATATCCACCACTTGCGCGGAAGTTTGGCTGAAGAACGGCATACCCTCTATTTGCTAAAAACTGCGCTTCAGGATCATATCCCCAAGAATCTCTTGGACCTTTTGGACCACCGTGAATGAGCATGACTACGGGTAGATTCTTTGGATCTATTCCAACGGGTAAGGTTAAATATGCGGGAATTTCTAATCCGTCAGAACTTTTGTATGTAATGGGCTGCATGGGGGCCAAATATTGCTCAACGGCCTTTAGTGCTGGTCTGCTTGTGTATTGAAACGTTAACTTCTTCGTTGAAGCATCATACAAATGAAGTTCAGAAGCAAATCGATCTCCAGAAGTTGCAATAAGCATCTTCGATTTGTCACGCGTAGCGCTTTGAACTGAGACTTCTTTACCTGGAAATTGCGATTCTAAATAAGCGTAGAGGTTTTTGTAATAATCATCTTTCCAGTAGTTCACTGTTTTGTCTACCGTGTATGAGCTGCCCACAAATTTGTGTGTTTCCGAATCGAAGATAGCTCCGCCAAAATCAACTTTATTCATTGGATCTCTCTCCACCTCGGTCAACGTTGAAGTTTCCCAATCCATCATGAAAAGAACAGACTTATCCAAATCACCTTTGTTAGAGACGAAGTAACAATTTTTGTTGTCTTCGGTCCATCCGGTAATGTAGGCAGATTCTTGAACGTTGAAATCATAGATGGGTGTTAGCTTATTGCCTTCACCTACTTTATACAGTATGGTGTTTCCTTTTTCGTCTGTTTTACTCATTGCTCGCATGGTTTCATTCCAGTCGAAATCGAATCCTGTAATTCGCTCGGTGTTCTTGTACAACAACTTCGTTTTTCCTGTTGAGATTGAAAGTTCGTAGAGGTCGTGCCACGCCGGATCGCGGTCATTAAGACCAACGTACATGATATCAGGATTCTTTTTACTTACCAAGAAAATTTGAGCCGCAACATTTTTCATTGGAGTCAGATTTCTCGATACCGGAAGTGGACCGCCTGCAGATTTGGCATTGGGATCAACGGCAAAAACATTCATGTTTTCATCGCCGTCATTGTCCTTTACATATAGAATGTATTTGCTATCGTAGGTCCAAAAATAACCATACAAAGGCCTTTTACTGTCGGTAATAGGACGTGCCTTTTCAAAAGGCTCATCGAATCCTTTAATGAAGATGTTCATGATACCCTGATGTTCCTTCATGAAGGTAATGTATTTGCCATCAGGGCTAATTTGACCTCCAGCAATTTCAGGATTACCGAAGAAAAGATCACGGTCTAACAGTGGAACCGTTTGTGCGTTTGACATAAGAGAGGAGCTTACCATAAGCGCAAAAAAGAGTAACTTTTTCATTTTTAATTTTTAGAAGTTCAAATGTAACTCACATGGAACAATGGGGTGTCGAAAATATTGCTTAAAAGTAAAAGGACGCTCTTGGCGTCCTTTTATATGAATTGATTCTAGCTTATTTCGTAAAACGATCAATCACCTGAGGTGTTACACCAGTTGATGAGAAACCACCATCATGGAAAAGATTCTGCATGGTTACCATTCGCGTCAAATCACTGAATAAGGCAATACAATAATCTGCACAAGCCAATGCGTCTGCGTTGCCTAAAGGGGACATTTCGTCGGCAAAACTGATAAAGCCATCAAATCCCTTCACACCTGAGCCAGCAGTTGTTACTGTTGGAGATTGAGAGATGGTGTTGATACGAACCTTTTTGGCGGCTCCATAATGGTACCCGAAACTTCTAGCAATGCTTTCAAGTAAGGCTTTAGCGTCTGCCATATCTGAATAGTCAGGGAATGTTCTTTGTGCCGCAATATAGCTTAAGGCAACAACACTTCCCCACTCGTTAAGAGCATCCTTCTTATAGGCCATGGCCAACATCTTATGCAGAGATACCGCACTTACATCCATTGATTGTTTATACCATTCATAATTTAAGTCTGTGTAGTGCTTACCCTTTCTAACATTGGGAGACATGCCAATGCTGTGAAGCACAAAATCTACTTTTCCACCAAAATGTTCTACTGATTTATCAAAGAGATTTTCTAAATCGGCTTCATTGGTTGCATCTGCTGGAATAATTGGAGCATTAATTTTCTCTGCTAGCCCATTTATTTCACCCATTCGCATTGCAATTGGAGCATTTGTTAATACAATCTCTGCACCTTCCTCTGCGGCTCTTTCAGCTACCTTCCATGCAATACTCATGTTGTTCAAAGCACCACTAATGATACCTTTTTTACCTTTTAAAATTTGAGACATCTGATTTGGTTTAGGAGTCAAAAATACATCTTTTATTGATTCTTCAGTTTGAATATCCGATGGCTTTCCACAGCCTTGTGTTCATTCTCATTGCGATATTAATTT
>VGFR01000103.1 GCA_016868835.1 Bacteroidota bacterium
TGGTGAATTTGGGAGGTTATATGTATCGATTTATTGACACTGCGGGGATTCGTGAGACAGAGGATGTGATAGAACGCATGGGCATTGACCGAAGTATTGAGAAGGTGCGACATGCACAGTTGGTAGTTGTTTTATTTGATGCGCTTGAGACCAGTTTGGAAGAGTCGGTGGTGTTTCTGAATCGGGTAAATGCGGTGAAGCGTGTAGATGCGAAGGTGGTGGTGTGTTGGAATAAAGTTGATTTAAGTGGGAAGCGGAGTGGGAATGAGAATGATGAATTGTTTATTGTTGCTAAGTCGGGCGAGTCCATAGCGCCATTGGAGCGTTGGTTGATTGAAGCTGTGCAGGAGGAGGTAGATGAATCGGCAACGATCGTAACCAATGCGCGTCATTTTGAATCGTTGCGAAAATCTGCAGAATCGTTAGAGCAATTGATGCAGGGTTTAGATACAGGAGTGCCCTCCGATTTGTTGGCGGTTGATGTTCGTGGGGTTTTGTTTCACTTGGGTGAAATAACGGGTAAAATATCTGCTGATGATATTTTGCATTCCATTTTCGGTAAGTTTTGTATTGGGAAGTAACCACGAAGATTGCGCAACCCTTGACAAAATAGCAAGAGACAGCCATGAAATCTTGTTCGAAATAAGAATAAATGAGGTTTATAACCTTCCTAGGTTATTGGAATAGCTTGAACCAGCATTCAATATTCTTAATACGATCTGAAAGAAAGATTTTTTCATAGTTTGAGAACATTAGTATCTTATTTTTTGTATATCAATATGTTAGTCTATGAATTTAACTTTTTTTGATCATGAAAATTGGAATTCCCGCTGAAATTATTCAAGAAGAGAAACGTGTAGCCGCCACACCCCATACCGTTGAGCGCATGCGCAAACAAGGCTTTGAGGTTTGTGTAGAGAATAATGCCGGCATCAGAGCGGGTTTTACCAACGAAGCATACATTGCCGCGGGCGCCCAGGTTCTGAGTTCTGTAGTTGAACTCCTAGGGCAGTCTGACATCATTCTTAAAGTGAAAGAGCCCGACTTGGCGGAAGTTGCTCAAATGAAACCTGGTTCTGTACTTATTTGTTATCTCAGACCCGCTCAAAATGATGTGCTTCTGGAAAGTTTGAAAAATCAGCGCATCAGTGCTTTTGCAGTTGATATCATTCCACGCATCACTCGCGCTCAGAAGATGGACGTACTGTCTTCGATGGCCAATGTTGCCGGTTACCGAGCAGTGGTAGAATCTGCCTTCCATTTTGGGCGTTTTCTCAACGGACAAATTACCGCTGCAGGAAAGGTAGAGCCTGCTAAAGTTTTGGTTATCGGTGCAGGGGTTGCGGGTTTAGCCGCTATTGGTGCAGCCAATTCTTTAGGTGCAATCGTAAGGGCTTTTGACACAAGAAAAGAGGTAGCGGAACAAATCACCTCTATGGGTGCCCAATTTTTAACTGTCGCTATCAATGAAGATGGGGCCACTGAAACAGGATACTCCAAAGAAATGAGTGAGGAATTTATTAAGGCCGAAATGCAGCTCTTTTTAGAACAAGCAAAAGAGGTCGATATTGTCATTACCACAGCTCAAATCCCTGGAAGAAAAGCACCACAGTTGTGGTTAGACTATCACGTGGCTGCCATGAAATCCGGCTCTGTTATAGTCGATTTAGCGGCAGAAACTGGCGGCAACTGCCAACTCACCAGAAACGGAGAAGTATACACCACCGATAATGGCGTCACGATTTTGGGTAAAGTCAGTCAGCTACCAAAACAAGCTTCGCAGTTATACGGAACTAACTTATGCAATTTACTTGATGACCTCGGCAAGGCAGATCAGTTTAAAATTGATTTGCAAGATGCTATAGTTTCTCAAGCTTTGGTTACACATCAAGGAAACATCAATTGGCCTCCTCCTCCGCTGAACGTAACGCAAACAACAACTAATAAAAAGGAAACGCTACAGGTAGACAAACAAAAAATAGATGAAAATAAAGAAGCACTAAAAGCAAATAAGAAACTGAAGTCGACATTGGTATCGCTTACTGTAGTTGCCGCGCTCCTACTTTTTGTTGGTCAGACCGCACCCAAAGAGTTTATTCAACATTTCACGGTTTTTATTCTAGCCGTTTTTGTCGGATGGCAGGTCATTCACAATGTTTCACACGCCTTACATACACCACTCATGGCCGTAACAAATGCCATCAGCGGTATCATTGTCATAGGAGGTTTACTTCAAACCAAAAATGAAATAGATCATCTATTGACTCTCCTGTCCTTTGCAGCTATTTTGGTAGCAACCATAAATATTGTTGGAGGATTTGTTGTCACGCATCGAATGTTAAAAATGTTTAAAAAATAATATGCAAATCGCCAAGGAATTACAAACTGTAGTTTACTTGTTCGCAAGTATTCTATTTATTCTAAGCCTAAGCGGCTTGTCTTCGCAAACTACCGCCAAACGAGGTGTCTTGTACGGTATTGCAGGTATGATCATTGCAGTATTGGCTACAATTTTGGGCCAAGAGGTCCAAGGGCATGTTTACATACTTACAGCCATTCTAATCGCCTCCATCGTTGGTGTTATTTTGGCACGCAAAGTAGAAATGACCTCTATGCCGCAGCTTGTTGCAATTTTGCACAGTTTTGTGGGTTTGGCTGCTGTTCTAGTGGGCATAGGATCGTTTGTGGATCATTCAGAATTTAGTTCAAATGCAGCCCAGATTATTCACTTGGTTGAAGTTTATATTGGTGTATTTATTGGTGCCGTCACCTTTACAGGCTCTATTGTTGCTTGGGGCAAACTCGAAGGAAAAATAGCTTCAAAACCATGGAACTTTAAAGGGCTTAAGAGTCTCAATTTGTTGGTTTTTATTTTGATCACTTTTCTAGGTATCTTATTTTGCTCAAAAAGTGCATTGGACGGCGGGATTGTCATTGGTATAATGTCTGTTTTATCTTGTTTTCTGGGGGTATCTTTGGTAATGGCAATTGGCGGAGGCGATATGCCGGTTGTGGTTTCTATGCTCAATTCTTACTCGGGATGGGCTGCCGCAGCTGCGGGATTCATGCTCAGTAATGATTTACTAATTGTAACCGGAGCGCTTGTAGGAAGCTCTGGAGCCATTCTTTCTATTCACATGTGTGAGGCCATGAACCGCTCTTTTTTCTCTGTCATTTTTGCGAGCAGTGCAACCAAACCGCAGTCTGGTTCAAAAGCGGCTTTAGAAGGAGAAATTACGTCGGTTGATTACGAAAATGTAGTGGCCAATCTGAAAATAGCCAACACCGTGGTTATTGTACCTGGCTACGGAATGGCAGTGGCCAAAGCGCAGTATCCAATTTATCAACTTACGCAATTACTGCGGAATCAAGGTAAGCAAGTTCGTTTTGCCATACACCCCGTTGCAGGCCGCCTACCAGGTCACATGAATGTTTTGCTCGCAGAGGCCAATGTACCTTACGACATTGTTTGCGATATGGATGAAATCAATCAAGACATTACTGAAACCGACTTGGTAATGGTTGTAGGGGCAAATGATGTCGTGAATCCAAGTGCACAAGATGACCCAACAAGCTCCATTTATGGCATGCCCGTAATTGAAGCTTGGAAGGCTAAACAAGTGATTGTAATGAAAAGATCCATGAGTGCAGGATACTCAGGCGAAGATAATCCGCTTTTCTACAAATCAAATGTGGACATGCTCTACGGAGACGCTAAACAGTCTGTTGAGCAGTTAAATACTATCTTTAGCAGGTAGTGAAGTGAAAGCTTTGTTTTTCCTTAAAACCCTGTAGATATTGCTTTTCAGAGAATTGGTTATATTTTGTATAGCATAGTAAGACGTTTAAGGACAGGTCAAGTTTGGACTTCATTTCGTAACTTGTCATAAAGAGGATAAAAAACTTGAAGATGTCCTCTCAATGACAAGTCATATCAAAAATTCACTTGATTCTAACATTCTGAAATACAAAGCCGTCTTTAGATTTTTGAATGATGAATTGCACTTCGGGTATTGATGATCTTGTTTAACTCGGCACAATCAATTTCTCCTTACATTTAAGCATGAGATATTTTTTCCTGTTCCTTTTACTACCGATTGCATCCTTCGCGCAGCAAACAATCAACGAAACCATGATACATGATGGTCTTACACGTAGCTATACCATTTATGTTCCAGCAAGCTATAGCCCAGGTACCCAGGCGCCAATGGTTCTCAATTTTCATGGATATACGAGCAATGCGTTCCAACAAATGTTCTACGGCGACTTTCGTGCAATAGCCGATACAGCAGGATTCTTACTCGTAATTCCAGATGGAACACTCGACGCCACCGGAACAACTTATTGGAACTCTGGGTGGGGAGGGACAGTTGACGATATCGGATTCACAAGTGCGTTAATTGATCAAATTGCCGCTTCCTATTCGGTGAATTTAAATCGTGTCTATAGCACGGGAATGTCGAACCGTGGATTCATGAGCTACACCCTCGCATGCTCGCTGAGCAATCGCATCGCCGCCATTGCCTCTGTTACTGGATCTATGAATGTTGGTCAAGACCTCACCTGCAATGCACAACACCCAACTCCAGTTATGGAAATTCACGGTACCGCAGACGCAACGGTTCCATACGAAGGAGGCGGTTTTATGGAAGCCATTCCAAATGTTTTGAATTATTGGGTCAACTTCAACAATTGCAATGCAACTCCGGTAATTACAGATGTTCCAAATACAATTCTGTCAGACGGATGCACGGCAATGCACTATTTCTATGCTGGCGGATCTAGCGGTGTAGATGTTGAGCATTACAAAGTAATAGATGGCGGACACACTTGGCCGGGTTCCATGTTTAATATTGGAGTCACCAACAACGATTTCAATGCATCAAAAAAAATATGGCAATTCTTTTTGCAATACGACATTAACGGAAGAATACAAGCAAACTCAGTTGACGATGTGAGTGCCGATGAGATTTCAGTTTATCCCAATCCAACTGCCGACCAAATAGCAATTCAAGGGTTTTCGCACAAGTTATCCAATTCCAATTGTAGCTTATTTTCGATCGAAGGCAAATCGTTCCATGTTGATTTTCTTGATGACAATACACTTGACACAAGCAGTCTTGAAAGCGGAGTGTATTTCGTTCGCATTGCAACTAGGGAAGGTGTTGCAACCGTTCAATTTGTGAAGGTTTAATCTTTTTTTAGGAAAAACTGTTTAATTAAAGTTGATCTGAATTCAATCACTTTTTGTATGTAGAACTTACAAACCCATTCATAATGTAAGTTTCGCCATGGCTCAAATCTTCAATTGAGTATGTGAGGAAGTTGCCTGTCAAAACTTCAATATTTGTTATTGTACAATATTCACTGGTCATGGTCTCATCGTTCCACTTAAGTACTTTGAGAGTACCCGTCATTTCTTCGTAATTATTAAAAAAGTTCGTTTTTTTAATCTCATAGAGTGAAGTGTACCCGTAGCCATCAAAAAAAAGAGGGTGATAAGATGTTAGTTCAATTATAGATTGACCAGCTGTAATGCGTATCATTTGATTGTGATGAGTCGATTGTGTGCGCATTACTTGGCTTGATTTACACGAGTTGTTTGTCAAATCAATAGTCATAATTTCACTCCCTACTTTCAGATCACTTGCTGCCATGGGTACGCCGTCTGTCTTTATGAAAGTGCTTGCACTGAAACAGCAGCCGTAACTACAGATTTCAGAAATTGCAACGTCTTTCCATTTTGTTCCCGGATAAACTTCAACAATTTCAAATTTATATTTATTAAAATCGGAATTTGAGGGTAAATCAAAATTTTGAACCCCCATCTTATCAGATAATACAACAAAGCAAATGGGCTTGCCGTCTCCATACACTTTTAGTTTTTTTACCCTAGAATTATTCATCCAAGCATCATGATTTTTCTGATACCCATTGAATATGCCAATGTTGCTTCCTCCGTAGGGCAAATCAATCTCAAAGTACTCACCAATTCCGTAATCAGATTTGCCTTCAACCCAAGCCGTTCTTGGGTCCCAGTCAATTAAATTCTTTGAGAAATATGATGAGTTGCCCTGCTGCGAAAGACAACTTGAAGCGTAAGATTTTGTTGGGCTTTCAGTGCACCCGCTGCCATATACAAATGGATGTTCATCTTCATTTTCTTTGTTCATTTTGAACCTATAATCCCAATTCACTTTTGATTCACCGCCTTGAGCATTAATGGTGGGGATTTGTGCGTTCGAAAGGAACGCGTGAAATGAAATAAGTATGAATAAGATATTTTTTTTCATTTAGTCATTTTTTACAGATTACTATTTTGAGCTGAGCATAGCTGATATGCTGAATCCAGCAGCTCCCACATAGGCAATATCATAGCTTTTGGCAGTCTCAACTTCTTTAACGGTTTTAACGCCATTGTGGTAGGTTGTGACAGTAGATGTTCCTCCACCGGCAGAACTTGCAATTCCAATTCGCTTTGCTGCGTCTTTTGTGAATGATTTATCACATTCAATATCTGTCCATAATTCAGCACTTTGAGTAAAACAATTTTGCAAACTTTCATTGTTCAGAAAACTTTGTAAAAATCCCTCAACACCACCTCCATAATTATTCGCATAGTATGCCGATGCACCTATTTTAAAGAAAGGGCTCGCATATGACGTTACTCTTTTTAAAGCTTCGGTAAGTCCAATATCTCCTTCATCACCGGCAGATGAACCGGCACCCATGCAAACCGACTTGAATAATATCAAGGAGTTTGGCTTCAA
>VGFR01000104.1 GCA_016868835.1 Bacteroidota bacterium
CGGTGGAGCTGCTACCATTGGAGGATCAACTCCGAGCTATCAATGGATGGTTGATGGTGTGAATGTGGGTTCCAATCAAAATACATACACAACTGCAACTTTACAAAATGGACAGGTTGTTTCTTGCATGCTCACATCAAATCTATTGTGTGTAACATCTGCTAATGCAAACTCAAATCAAATAACGCTCACTGTTAATCCGTTGGTTTCACCAAGTGTGAATGTGGTTATAAGTTCAGGAGCAAATCCAAGTAACGCGGGTCAACCGGTTTCATTCACAGCAACTCCAACGAACGGAGGTAACAACCCAATGTATACGTGGTTAGTGAACGGATTGAACGTTGGAATTACAGGAGAAACGTTTACAACAACTACACTGATTGAAGGAGATGTGGTTAGCTGTATTTTAACATCTTCCGCAAACTGTGTGTCTTCGAGCACCGCAACAAGTAATAGCATTACCATGAGTGTTATTGGCGAGAGTTTGCCGTGTATTGGTAATTCAGGTTCTACATCGAACGAATACATTTCACAGGTATCTATTGGAACAATGAGTAATTTAACAGGAGCATCTACCTACAGCAATTACTCGAACATTGTGTCAACGGTGAACATTGGTCAAGCTTTCAATGTAACGGTGAATATTGGTAATGCTTATTCAACAGATGTAATTCGCATTTGGTGCGATTGGAATCAGAATGGAATTTTTACTGATCCTGGTGAATATGTATATACATCTACACTTGGTGTTGGTCCTCACGTAGCGAATATTACTCCGCCAATTTCGGCTTTATTAGGTAACGGATTAATGCGAATTCGTTTGTCTGATAGTTCACAAGGAGATGTGGGAGAGCCGTGTGGTACATCCTCTTTTGGTGAGGTTGAAGATTATACCTTGCGAATTCAAGATGGAATTGGAGTATCGGAATTACCTCCAGCACTTCAAAGCATTGGTTCAGAAGGTATAGCGGTATACCCCAATCCAAGTCTTGGAAGCGTCAATATTCAGGGATTGAGAGACGGTATTTATTACCTGACAGATGCGGCAGGAAGATTGGTTGAAGTGGTTCAATTGAATTCAAATAATCAGTATACAGTGCAACTCAAAGACTTGGCAGCAGGTTCATATGTTCTTTCAGGTCAAAATGAATTTGGTGTGGTGAAACAAAAAATAATAGTTCAATAATTTTGAATGGAATGAAAAGGGGGCTATGCCCCTTTTTTTACGTCGTATAGCGTATTTTTTATGATGAATTAATCTGTAAATTCGAAACATATTATTGATGTTATGCAGATGAGAGTTGCTGTTCTTTTGATTTTAATATGCTTATTTCCGTTCTTGAATCCCATAACACATGCACAATGCGTAGATCAAGATCCAAACGTTTTCCCCTCTCAAATTTGGCGTTGCGATGTATTTGATGATTTGAACTTTTCCAATTACCAAGGCTATTATTTTAGAGATAATTGGAGTTTTCAAACACCGTCTGATTGGGGATGGGATAGTTCGCCTAGTGAAGCCTTGGGTTATATAGGTTGCTCTGTTGCGGCTGATAATCATACCATTTCAGTGAAAAGGCAAGGTTTTCCATTGAATGCCGACGGGTATCAAATAGTCATGAATCAATGGGATGATGATGCATTCGTATTTGTAGACGGTCAGCAAGTTTGGTCAACCGGGTGCTGCGCATCTGGTGTGAGTAGCCTTGTTTGGGAAGGAATTTTAAATGAATCTTCGACCGTGGAAGTGCGCATGAGAGAATATGGAGGAGACTCGTTTTTGGGTTTCACATTGGTTGAATTGTGCGCGAATACAACAACCTATTATTTAGATTCTGATAATGACGGATTTGGAGATGCAAATGCTGCTGCGGCTCTATGCAATTTAGTACCTGGCTATTCAACCAACGCATTGGATTGCAATGACTCGAATTCGACCATTAATCCAGATTCCAATGAGGAAAATTGCAATGATTTAGATGACAATTGCAATGGCGAAATAGATGAGACATTTGATTATCCGAATCAGCCTTACAAATGGACCATTCGAGCCTACAACGATATCTCATTTACAGACTTCGTTGGACATTATTCTCGAACAGGACTTGGTGTGCACACATTGCAAGATTGGAATGCAGATGGTAGTCCAAGCATGGCACAAGGGTGGATTGGTTGCAATGTGAATAATGATTGGCATTCATATACTGTTCAACGAACCGGTTTTACTTCAACTCCAACAGGATACACCTTGTATATGAATGATTGGGATGATGATGTACAATGTTTTTTAGATGGAAATTTGATTTGGAGTTCAGGTTGTTGTGCATGGAACGGTAATGCTCCCATTTGGTCAGGTCAATTGGATGCGAATTCAACTTTATTATTTAAACTTATTGAATATGGCGGAGGCTCAAATTTGGGATTTACTCTGATTGATAATTCAAGCGGCTGCGCAGATGAAACGGCTTGCAATTACAATCCAAGCGCAAATTCAGATGATGGTTCGTGCTATTATCCCGCATACTATTTTCAAGATGCAGATGGCGATGGTGAAGGTAACTTAACGGTTTCAACCCTTTCCTGTAATTCTGTATCAGGCTATGTTTTGAATTTTGTGGATTGCAATGATTCGAATAATCAAATCAACAGCGAACAAGCAGAATTATGCAATACAATAGATGATAATTGCAATGGTTCAATTGATGAAGATTTAGAAATGTTTTTGTATTATGCCGACCTGGATGCAGATGGTTATGGATCAGGAGCAGAGCAATATGGCTGTGTGATTCCTGATGCGGGTGTTTCCGGAAACAATTTAGATTGCAATGATTCAAGTGCAGACATTAACCCGTCAATGATTGAATTGGTTGGAAATGACATAGACGAAGATTGCGATGGAAATATCGAAAGCCATGTGTTCAGTTTTTTAGAAAGTGATGATATTCAACTTTCTCCGAATCCCGCTAAAAACATACTCACCATAAGTTGTGGCATGCATCATTTTGGAAAACCGTATTTCATTTTTAACGCAGAGGGAAAATTGGTCTCCTCTGGGTGGGTAGCAGACTGCCTCTTGCACATCAATGTTCAACAGTGGGAAATGGGAACATACGTTCTTCGAATCAACGAAACAAGTCACCTTTTTCAAGTACAAAGTAATTAGTCACCTGCAATGGGACTGCCGAAAATACCAACGGCAAGTTCTCCCCAGAGCAAAATGAATAAGACTTGGCTGTTTCCATCAATCATTTCTATCAACGGAATACAAAGCAGTACTAGAATGATGAACAATATGACTTTCTGAACTTTGTTCAATGGTTGGTGTTTAAAGCTGAAGAATTGTGATTCATGAAAAAACAAAATCTTCCTACAAAAATATGTGTCGTCTGCGGATTATCTTTTACTTGGAGAAAGAAGTGGGAAAAGAATTGGGAAGGTGTGAAATACTGCAGTGAACGGTGCAGCCGATCAAA
Organism: Bacteroidota bacterium; assembly: GCA_016868835.1. Lineage (GTDB taxonomy): Bacteria > Bacteroidota > Bacteroidia > Flavobacteriales_D > Sanyastnellaceae > CAIZGX01. The sequence goes on from VGFR01000104.1 coordinate 3,474, forward strand.
AAAGAAAACAGTAATTTAGAATTGTCCTGCTTGTATGGCTTTTGTCGGACAAGCGGATAAAATAAAAATTAATAAAATGACGAGAGAACTGAGATTATTTCTCTGAATATTAATCAAATGGAGTTAATTGTTTCAGGTGTTGATTGAATTGATATTCATTAAAATTTTCCCAACGGGGTGAATTTTCTAGTTGCTTTCCAAGTAAAGAATCCATAATGGAATTTTGAACTGAATATTTTTCGAAGAGAACATGTAAGAGCTTGAAGAAGAAATCTGAAAGTAGGGTGCAGTCAAGAAATTTAAGTTTGTCTTTTGCTGAGAACCCAAAAATTGAGAGTACATCATGTTTCTCATTTTCCTCAATGGTTGTTTTATAACCGTCACGAAGTGCTCTATAAACCAGATTATTCCAAGAAATGTGGTCATGAGCCCATTCCACATGATTCAGGTGGGTTGCGTGTTCACAAACAAGAACAATGGATTGTAAGACTTCTTTCAAATGCGACATTGGGAATTCGTCAAAGCTTCTGAATTCGAATCCACTTTGATACAATTTTTCTCTATTGAAATCAAGTCCTAAGTCATTAAGCAATTGATAACTCATGTTTTGTTCAATTTGGTCTCTCCACCAAATGCAATCTTCTTTTTTGAATTTCAAGAGTTTTCTGAATTCTTCAACAGGGTAGGTGAGAACTTTACCTTTCGGCATAGAAACATGATAAGTGCCAATTCCAGTATATCTAGACATGGCATTTCGCATGGATCCGCCTGCGAATAAATCACCTGTTTCTTTCATTGAGACAGCTGCAGCAAATACATCTGGACTACCCAAGGTGGCTATGAACAAGGGTTCTATCCATTGTAATAGATAAATGGCCTTGTTGTGCATTTCGTCGAAAGCCTGGTAATCCTCTATTTTACTGTCAAGGGTTAAAGTAGGCAGTGTGAAATGAAAATGGAATGTTCCGTTATTGAATAAAACCAAGTTCTTTTGGTTAGACATGAACATGTTTATTCCAAAGTTGTACGCCGGGTAAGATAATTTATTCGGGAAAATTCCTGAGTCATTAAAAGCGTCGAGAAACAACTGTTTAGAGGCTTTTAACTCTTGGAATGTCTCATCTACAATTCTATTTTCAAAATATTTCGTTACAAATTCTACGGTGTCGCCATCAAAAAGAATACATCCCATGGGATTATCTTTTTGAGTTAGCATGCTTTTTATTTGATGTGGTTGTGACTTTAAAAAAAGTTCCAATATGGACTCGCCAGAGTACTTTGGGTTATCTTGAAGTGGAGGTGCAGATAATATAGTCTTGTGTTCGTAATGAATGTCAAGTTTGTCTAACGAGTGACTATTCATCATTCGACTCACAAAATAATTCCGATCGGGTTCAAATGCAGATGTTAAAACCCGGTCAAGTACCCCTGTTTTATAGCATTTCAAATAGTCAATGCTGTATCTTTCGCGTCCCATACGTTCTTGAATGAACTTGCCTGAGACACGATGTACCTCTTGAATTTGAAGATAGGTTTCGTTTTCTAACCCAATACCCCAGTAATGTTTCTTAATTGGGTTGTTTTGCATTTCGTGTGTAGTGTTAATTTTTTTCCTGGGAGTATAGGTCATTCATGATAGAAGAGAACAAAAGAGGTGTAGCGTTCATGGTTCCACCAATCTCTTCTTTTCTTCGCGAAATAATTGTAATTCAGTTTACCTGCTTGAGATTGCAAAGGGTAAATAACCTCGTTGTTTTCTCTATACGCTTTTCTTTTTTCAGTTTCAGGAACTATAGGCACAATGTGTCCAGATAACCCGAGCGTTTTCCGCTTTGCACAGATGATTCCAACACCACCTTCACTGTTTACTTTCTCTTGAATTTCGGTGAAATTGTGCATTTGTTTCCATCCAAATTCGGCACCCCATTTTAAAAACCAATCATGAATGGCATTGGAATAAATGGGCATGGCTGTTTCATTAAAAACAGCCACAACATCTTCACCAACTTTTAATTTTGCTATTGACTCGTCTGTCCACCAAACTGTTGGCAAATACACTCGAGTAAAATAGCAGTAGTCGAATGAATAAACATTGCAATAGGTATCTTCCGGGGTGCGCTGATAGCGGAGGTTATTACTTACATCCAACTTTCGAATCAATTGTCGAATGCTTTTTTTCTTTGCTTCGAGGTTGGTAAAGTTTCTAAAGGGAATGGTTTCATCAATCATTGGATGAAATTTGCATTCCATTGAATTCAAATTTGAATTGACGTGTGGCAATAACACTGCTGGTTTCATTGACATCTGATGCTTGTACACTTCGTCCATACGTAAAGTATTTATCGTCTTCTATTTGAAACGAAAATAGGGAAGTGGTTCCGTGATCAGAAGTACAATGAATGAATCATATCATCATTGCATTGTTGATTGCTCAGATTATTCTGCCATTATTGCTTTCGCTGCAGCAACAATATTTTTGGCTTTCAATCCATATTTTTCCATTAACTGATCGGGTGTTCCACTCTCACCAAAACTGTCATTCACGCCAATGAATGCCATTTGTGAAGGTGCTTGTTTTGCTAACACTTGTGCAACCATACTTCCTAATCCGCCAAGAATCATATGTTCTTCACATGTAATGACTTTTCCCGTTTTCATGGCGCTTCTCACAATGGCCTCTTCGTCTAACGGTTTAATGGTATGAATGTTAATGAGGTCAACAGAAATTCCTTCTGCCTCAAGTTCCCTTGCAGCTTCAACTGCTTCCCAAACGAGATGTCCGGTGGCTATGACGGTTACATCATTTCCTTCGTGAATGTGCCACGCTTTTCCAATTTCAAATTTCTGATCAACTGCCGTAAAGTTGGTCACTTTCGGTCTTCCGAAACGCAGATAAACAGGACCGTGGTGGTCTGCTATTGCTAGAGTAGCGGCCTTGGTTTGATTATAATCACAAGGATTAATAACGGTCATGTGAGGAAGCATGGACATCATTCCTATGTCTTCCAAAATTTGATGTGTAGCACCATCTTCACCCAAAGTGAGTCCGGCATGCGATGCACATATTATTACATTTTTGCCACTGTAGGCTATGCTCTGTCTAATTTGATCATATACGCGACCCGTTGAGAAATTGGCGAATGTACCGGTGAAAGGAATGTATCCACCAATGGTCATTCCAGCTGCAACACCCATCATATTCGCCTCTGCAATACCAACTTGAAAGAATTGTTCAGGAAAATCTTTTTTGAAAGCATCCATCTTCAATGAACCAATT
>VGFR01000105.1 GCA_016868835.1 Bacteroidota bacterium
AGGCGCTTCGAAAGGAGAAGGGTTGGGGAATAAATTTCTAGCAAATATTCGTGAAACTGACGCCATTATTCATGTTCTTCGATGTTTTGATGACCCGAATGTGGTGCACGTAGATGGTAGTGTTAATCCGGTTCGCGACAAAGAAATTATTGATATTGAATTGCAATTGAAAGATCTTGAAAGTGTTGAAGCCAGAATTGCAAAAGTGCAACGCGCCGCTAAGGCAGGCGATTCACTTGCTAAAAAGCAATTTGATTACATGGAGAGATTGAAGGCCGCTCTTGAAACAGGAAAAAGTGCACGCACGGTTGTTCCAAACAATGATGATGAATCATTTCTATTGAAAGATCTTCAGTTACTCACCTCAAAACCTGTTCTTTATTTATGTAATGTTGAAGAGACTTCTGTTAAAAATGGAAACGCATATGTTGAGCAAGTTCGCGAAGCAGTAAAAGATGAAGGGGCGGAAGTCTTGACCATTGGTGCAGCCATAGAAGCAGATATTGCTTCACTTGAGACCTATGAAGAACGTCAAATGTTTCTCGAAGATCTAGGCCAAGAAGAACCCGGAGTTTCAAAACTAATCAAAGCGGCTTATACGCTTTTGAAGTTGAAAACATACTTCACAGCTGGAGTCAAAGAAGTTCGAGCTTGGACCATTTATGAAGGATTTACTGCTCCGCAAGCTGCAGGAGTTATTCATACCGACTTTGAAAAGGGCTTCATTCGCGCTGAAGTGATTAAGCTTGCTGATTTCTTGAATTACAAATCAGAGGCAGCTGTAAAAGAAGTTGGGAAAATGGCGGTAGAGGGAAAAGAATATGTGGTGCAAGATGGAGATATCATGCATTTTAGATTCAATGTTTAAAGCTTTTTTATACTTAACTCTCTCGGCTGGATTGCTTGCATGCGTGAACAGAACGCATATTCAATCAGATATTCGAAACGTAATGATGCAACAACAAGACGCTTGGAATAAAGGTAGTCTAGAGGGTTTTATGGAAGGCTATTGGAAAAGCGATTCGCTTCGATTTTTAGGGAAAGATGGTGTAACCATGGGCTGGGATGCGAGTTTGCAGAGATACAAAAAGGCCTATACCACACCAGAGAAAATGGGCGAGTTGAAGTTTAAGCAATTACGCATAGAGGTTCTCAGTAAAGAAGAGGCTTATGTAGATGGTCGATGGAATTTGTATCGCTCATCAGATACGCTTTCAGGTCACTTCACCTTACTTTGGAAGTGTATTCAAGGCCAATGGCTCATTGTAAGTGATCACTCAAGTTAAAGATATGCATTTATCAATAACCAATATTCTCTGCATTCTCATTGGAATCATCTCAGGTTTGAGTTTCTCAAAATACGATGTGCTTCGCTTCAGCCTTATCGGGTGAGATACAACAAGGAATATTTCCGACTTATTACCCACGCTACGCTTCACAAAGACATGGGTCATTTGTTCTTTAACTTGTTTGCTTTGTTTAGTTTCGGGAATGCGGTCGAGAGTCAAATGAAGTCAGAACTCTATGTGATATTGTTCGTTGGTGCTGTTTTGTTCGCGACTATTCCTGCCATGTATAAACAGCATCACAATGCCTATTACCAGAGCATAGGAGCAAGCGGAGGTGTGTCGGCGGTCATGATGTTTTTCATGGTGTTGTTTCCTGATGTAGAATTGTTGTTCTTTTTCATCTTACCCTTACCCGGATGGGCAGCTGTCATTTTATTTTTTGGATTGGAGTATTACATGAATAAGAAGTCAGGTACCGGAATAGCGCATGATGCACATATTTCAGGGGCTATATTTGGATTGTTGTTTTTATTGATTTTGCATCCAACAGCATACATTCGTTTTTTTCAGGCAGTTTCAAATTCCATTTTCTAATGCAATCTCGCATCTTTCAAATGAAAAGTGCAATCAGCTGGTGGTTGTTTGGTCCCATTATTCTGATGATCATGGTCTTTGGTTATTTCAAATTTTTGGAAGAGTCGAGTTCCATTTGGATCTCACTGGGCGTATTGCTTTTTATTGCTTCATTTTTAATAAATACGAAATACACCATTTATTCAGACGGCACGTTGAAAGTGATTTCAGGGTTTACTCCTTTTTCCAAAATTAACCTCCATGATGTTACAGCGGTGGTTTATACCCGCAATCCAATTTCAAGTCCTGCATTATCATTGAACCGATTGGCGATTTATAAGGGAAACTCATTGCTCATCATTATTTCGCCCCAAAACCGAGAAGCCTTCATTGAAGAAATGAAAAAATTCAACGCTTCATTGTCAGTAGTATTGAAATAGGCACAATTTTAGGCGCTTGATAGCGGTTATATTTGTTTCATGGCCGAAGTGGATACCACACCAGCATTAGAATCCAATAACGGAATTCAAGCCCCTAAAAAGAAGTGGCTTAGACGCATGCTGATGTGGTTATTTTTTTTGCCAATAATTCTAATCTTATCTCTTGTTCTGTTGTTGCAAGTGCACGCGGTTCAGACTTGGTTGGCGCATCAAGCTTCAGATTATTTCAGTAAAGAATGGAATACAACCGTTCGAATCAATGAGCTTCGGGTTGATTTGTGGGGGGAAGTTCATTTTACAGATTTACTCATACTTGATCAAAGACATGACACACTAGTAAGTGTACCAACTTTCACTATTACAGATTATGATTATCATTTTTCTACAGGTAATTTTCAGATTGAAGGAATTCAATTGAAAGATGGAACCGCTAAACTTTTTAAATACAAAAATGAAGAGCATTGGAACTATCATTTTCTAACTGAATATTTTTCAAGTGACGCTCCCTCATCTTCAGAGCCTTCTGATGGGTCTCTCAAGATTCAGTCCTTAGTCATGGAGAACATGCACTTGATTTACAAAAATGAAAATGCGATAGCAGGCGACGCACGCGAGTGGAATTTTGAGCAATTTGAATTGAATCATCTCACCGTGCAAGTTTCTGATTTTATCATGGAAAGGTCAGATGTATATGCAACCATTGAAAAAGCAAATTTTACTGAGTTGAAATCAAATTTTGAAGTCAAACAATTGCACGGATGCGTGCATATTTCAGATTTGAATTACGCAGTTACAGACTTAACTTTCGTAAGTGGAAACAGTCAAATTGTTGGAGATCTTTCTTTGTCGGTTCAAGATACTGCGCAATGGAAATATGCAGACTCTTTGATGCAAATACAGGTAAATGTATCAGAGTTGAAATTAAAACCTTCAGATTTTAAAGCATTTACACGTCAAGTAGATGGATTGAATCAACAGTTCTACATGCGAGGGCAAGTAACGGGGACATTACGCGATTTAAGACTGAATGGTATTCAAATTGAAACGGGAAAGGATACCTACGTATCAGGAGACTTAGAGTTGAAGAATCTTGCCGGCAATGAAGGTTTTTCTTATTCCTTTCAAACAGAGAACATGCAACTCACTTATGCAGATCTCATTCAAATCCCCAATTATCCCTTCAATGAGAACAGCGCATTGCCTTTGCCTGTGAACTTGGCATACCTCGGTACTTTAGAATTCAAGGGGAATGTTGCTGGATCAGCAGAAAGTGCAGAGCTAGAAGGGAACTTCAATTCAGATATTGGATCGTTGTACACACAATTAAAAGTAAGTGGATTACAAGATCATCTGAACTATTCAGGTAAGCTTGAATTGAAGCAGTTCAACTTGGCTGAATATTACCAAAATCAAGATTTAGGTATTGTAACGGCCAATCTCGAAATTGAGGGGAGCGGCACGAAACTCCAGGATCTTGAGCTGAATTTCAAAGGTGATATTCAAGAATGCGGATTAATGGGGTATACCTATCGCAATATCTCCACTGACGGTACTTTTAAAAAACAGTTTTATAATGGACAGTTACAAGTTCAAGATGCAAATGTGCAATTGGATTTTGATGGGCAAATTGATTTTTCAACGCCTGCTCCAATTCTAGATTTCGATTTGAATTTGCAACAGTTAAACTTAAGTAAAATTGGGCTTGTTGAAGATCCTGGAGATGTTGTTTTGGAAGGTGAATTTCATGCGTCATTGCAAAGCTTAGATATCAATGAGATGCAAGGCGAGTTGACAGGAAGTAACGTTTCCTACACGAAAAATGAACAAGTCAACACCATTGAATATTTTACGCTTGATGCAGAGCAAGGCGATCAAAGGCATCTCACTTTAAATTCTGAAATTGGAAAAATAGAGTTGTTGGGTGAATTTAAATTCAATGAGTTGGGATATGCTGTGCAAGATATTCTCTCTGAAATTTTACCAGGATTTGAGCCGAGCAAGCGTGAGCATGCGCAACAAAATTTCAATTTAACTGCGAGAATCAAAGACTTTGATTTTATTCAGGCTGCGTTTATTCCTGAATTATCATTGGCAACAGGAACCTCACTCAATTTTGAGGTGAATGAATCGAATCGCGTATTATCTGGAACATTTGGTACAGATTACATTTCTTACGAAAACATAGAAGTTCGAAATGCCGTAGCAGACATTTCAAGAGCAGATGGATCCATTTATTTTGTTCTTGGTGCGGAACAGGTATTGAATGAATCTGAAGTTGTTGTGAACGAAGTTTCATTGGACACACGTTCGTTAGGTGATACCATATTTACTGCGCTTACGTGGGGTGCATCAACGGATTGGTTGAAAGGTGATATCAACGGTGTTTTCTTCTTGAGAAGTTTAACTGATTTGCGTTTTGAATTTGATCAAAGCTCAATACAACTGAACGGAGGAAATTGGTATTTCAATGATCAAGGTGAAATTGATATCTGTGAGAATGAATTGGCGGTGAGTCAATTCGGTTTGCGTCAAGGCAATCAGCTGATTGCAATCAACGGTGTAGTTTCAGATTCACCCTATGAGCAATTAAGTGTGGAATTGAACAACATGAATTTAGACCAATTGAATCCGTACCTGGGTGAATCCATGAAGTTGTTTGGTGAGTTAGATGGAAATGTGGCTTTGAGAAATTTGTATGATAGTCCCATTGCATCTGCGGATCTAACACTGTCAGATCTAAAATTGAATGAATACGAATTGGGAAGTGTTTGTCTTAAGAGCGCGTGGGACCCGGGAAAGAAGAAGGTTCGCGTTGATGGGGAATTGGATCAAGCAGGATTAACGCCTTTGCGGTTTGCGGGGGCATACTTACCATTTGAGAAAAAGAACTCGCTCGATTTCTTGGTGACCTTAAATGCGTTCGACTTAAATGTACTCAATGCCTTTTTGGGGCCAGATGTACTTACGTTAGAAGGAAGTGCCTCAACCATGCTAAGTGTGCAAGGTGAGCCAGAATCACCCAAATTGAATGGCGAATTGTTTCTTCAGAACACCAAAATTGGAGTTCCATTTTTACAAACCACTTATACGCTCTCTGATAAGATTAAAATTACAGAGGACATGTTTGCTTTTGCAAATGTGAAGTTAATTGATGAAGAGAATCATGGTGGTACTGCAACGGGACAAGTGTTCCATGAAGAGTTCTCGAATTGGAGTTATGATGTGTTTATTGAGATGGAAAAGCCCATGTTGGTCATGAATACCACGGAAGATGATAACAGTGATTTTTATGGAAGAGCATACGCAACAGGGTATGCCGAGATTAGCGGTCATGACGATAAAACAGAATTTGAAATAGTCATGAAAAGCGAAAAGGGGACCACCTTCAATTTGCCCATGTCGTCATCAGGTGATCAACAGTTCGACTCGTTCATTCGATTTGTGAATCCGTTAGACACCGTAAAAAAGGCAGAACCCAAGGCAGACTTGAGTGGATTGTCTTTGAACATGCAACTAGACGTTACTGAAGATGCCGAGTTTCAAGTCATTTTCGATGAGGCTGTTGGTGATGTCATGAAGGGAAGGGGCAAGGGCCACTTGTCACTAACGGTGAATCAGTTAAGTTCACTTGGTATGTACGGATTTCTTGAGGTCACCGAAGGAACTTATTTATTTACGCTTAAAAACTTGGTAAATAAACCATTCGCGGTCAAACCAGGCGGATACATTGCATGGTATGGCGACCCATTAAAAGGCGAACTTGATTTAAAAGCGGTATATAAGGCATCAGCAAATTTGAATGATCTTTTAGGTGATCCAACTCAAAACAACGGTAAGCGTGCGCCAGTGAATTTGCTGATGAATTTGCAAGGAAAAATGATGAATCCAACCATAGGATTTGATATTGAACTACCGCAATCAGATGAGTTGGTAAAATCTCGGGTGGCGAGTGTTATTTCAACAGAGCAAGAACGAAACAGACAGGCCTTTGCTCTTTTGGTGATGGGGCGTTTTGTTTCCCCACCAAACATTACGCAAGCCGCTCAGCAAAACGGTGGAGGAGTAGGGCTGGCGAATAACGGTAGTGAATTGTTGAGTTCACAAATTTCCAATTGGTTAAGTCAGATTAGTGATGATTTTGATCTTGGATTTAACTACAGGCCGGGAGATAAAATTTCGAATGAAGAAATTGAATTGGCATTGTCTACGCAATTGTTCAATGATCGCATTACTGTGAGCGGAAACTTTGGTGTGGCTCGTGGAAACTCGGAAAACCAAAGCACAAACTACATTGGCGATATTCGAATTGAGTACAACATTACACGTGATGGAAGAGTGAAGTTAATGGTGTACA
>VGFR01000106.1 GCA_016868835.1 Bacteroidota bacterium
AGTGGACGAAATACAAAAGAAGGGCAAGTTGCCGAAGTTCTCAATCACACTGGCATCTACAGCGTTGTGCGTCACCCCCTATATCTGGGCAATTTCTTCATGTGGTTGGGAATAATCATGTATGTAGGAAATTGGTGGTTCACCTTAACCTGCTCATTGTTGTTTTGGTTGTATTATGAGCGAATCATGTTCGCAGAAGAATTCTTTCTTCGAAATAAATTTGGAAGCACCTATTTGAATTGGGCTGTAAAAACGCCTGCATTTCTGCCCGCCATTTGGAACTGGAAATCTGCTCAGGTCACTTTCTCTTTGCGCAATGTTTTGAAAAGAGAATACAATGGATTCTTTGCAGTGTTTTTATCATTTGCCTTACTTGATGCTTTAAAGAACTACGTTCACATTGGCTATTTCAATTGGCAAGATCATTTAAGCACTTTTTGGACCAAGGCGCTCATATCGGCATTTGTTGTATTCATTGTGCTTCGTAGCTTAAAAAAATACACCCGTGTTTTGAACGTTGCCGGACGTGAATATAACGTTGAAGAATGAAGACTCTTTTTCTCATTCGGCACGCAGAAGCACAAGATTTATTTGGTTTGCCCGATTCATTCCGGGGTTTAACCAAAAGAGGCAATGCACAAGCCAATGAAATAGGAACTCTTTACCCGTCATTACCCCCATATTGGATTGTGAGCCCTGCTGTTCGCACCTATGCAACAGCGCATATTCTGGCAGCACATCAAAAACAAGCTCCACAGATTCATCTTCTCCCTGATTTGTACATGAGCAATTGCAATACCTATTTAGACTGCCTTTTCACACTACCCAATGAAGTGGATTCAGCCGTGCTGGTAGGACACAACCCAAGCATTTCAGAATTGCATTATGTCCTTACGAAGGAATCCCTTGTTTTCAAAAAAGGATGTTTAACTGAAATTCAATTCAACTCAACAGACTGGGTATCACTTGCTCAATGCATGGGCAATCGCATTTCGTTAAAAGTTCCAACCGTTTAAGTTGCAACGAGCCTTGTCTTTGCCCTAACTTTGTATCCCGTTATGCAAAAAAAAGCAACGGGTTCTACCAAAAGAACGAAATACATCTTTGTTACCGGTGGAGTAACAAGTTCACTAGGAAAGGGAATTATTTCAGCTTCATTGGCCAAACTTCTACAATCGAGAGGTTTTACTGTGACTATTCAGAAACTAGATCCCTACATTAATATTGATCCTGGAACATTGAATCCGTATGAACACGGCGAATGTTTTGTAACCGAAGATGGTGCTGAGACAGACTTGGATTTGGGACATTACGAGCGTTTTTTAAATATTCCTACTTCACAAGCCAATAACATAACAACAGGTCGTATCTATCAGAGTGTCATTGAAAAAGAGCGTCGAGGTGAATACTTAGGAAAAACCGTTCAAATCATTCCTCACATTACAGATGAGATTAAGCGGTGCATTCAGATACTAGGTAATCTGCACAATTTCGATGTTGTAATTACTGAAATTGGTGGCACCGTGGGTGACATTGAATCACTTCCATACATTGAGGCCGTGCGACAATTGATGTGGGAATTTGAAGATGACTGCATCAATGTGCATTTAACATTGGTTCCATACTTATCAGCAGCGGGTGAATTGAAAACGAAACCCACCCAGCACAGCGTGAAAATGCTGTTGGAAAATGGTGTGCAGCCAGACATCTTGGTTTGCAGAACCGAACACGAGTTGGGAACTGCCCTTCGAAATAAAATTGCGAAATTCTGCAATGTTTCCTCAGATGCTGTGATACAGAGTATTGATGCCGATACCATTTATGAAGTTCCTTTGTTGATGCAAAAAGAAAAGCTCGATGAGGTTGTGCTTCGGAAATTGAATTTGAAATCGAAAACTAAATTGGATTTAAAAAAATGGGAGCAATTCCTGTTCAAACTTAAAAATCCAAAAAAAGAAGTCCATGTTGGTTTAGTTGGAAAATATGTAGAGTTGAAAGATGCGTACAAGAGTATTGCTGAGGCATTCATTCATGCGGGAACAGGTATTGATTGTAAAGTCATTGTTCACTGGATTCATTCTGAAGAAATCTTCGCAAAAAATGTTGCCTCGAAGCTGAATAATTTGGATGGTATACTGGTCGCTCCAGGATTTGGATCACGCGGCATTGATGGGAAAATTGAAGCCATTAAGTTTGCACGTGAGAAACAAATTCCATTCTTCGGTATTTGCTTGGGCATGCAGATCGCCACCATTGAATTTGCAAGAAATGTTCTTGGTTTCAAAGATGCGCACAGCACTGAAATGAAGGCCTATACGAAGCATCCTGTGATTTGCCTCATGGAAGAACAGAAGAGCATTGTGAACAAAGGTGGAACCATGCGCCTTGGCAGCTATCCCTGTGCTTTGAAAAAAGGAAGCAAGGCGTACAAAGCGTATGGCAAGGTCAATGTTGAAGAAAGGCATAGACACCGTTTTGAATTCAACAATGAATACAAAGACGCTTTTGAAAAAGCAGGTATGAAGTGTGTTGGAACGAATCCAAAAAGTGGTTTAGTAGAAATTATTGAATTGGAAAATCACCCCTTCTTCGTTGCTTCTCAATTCCATCCAGAATACAAAAGCACCGTAATGAATCCGCATCCGTTATTTGTAGGATTCTTGAAAGCTTGTGCCCAAGGTTAGTGAATAAAGGTAAATTGTAAGACCTCTGTTTTCTTTCCATCTGGATTCGAGCAGAAAACGAAGTAAACACCTGTAGCTGGTCTATTGCCATCTGCGTCTTTACCGTTCCAGAATGCTCTGCCGCCTTCACTATTTCCCTGATACACTACATTTCCGGCAGTATCTGTGATGCGAATGGTTGAGTTATAGGCCAGGCCATCTACCGTTATATTTCCGTCATACGAAGGTTCTACCGGATTTGGAAACACACGAACATTTTCCATTGCTTGATCGAAGTTCGCAGCCGTAGAAAAATAAGAAAGCACTCCACTTTCTGTTGCAATATACACTTCGCCGTTTGCTTGATTCACCGCAATATCGGAAATTGAATTTGAAAGAAGTGGACTGTTCTCGGCAGTGTAGTGCGCCAATTGTTGTAAACCGTCTGCACTAAAAAGAAATACTCCACTACTCTTTGTTCCCACCCATTTTCTATTCCCTCCATCAATCTCAATAGCCGTGATGGATTCGGTCCCCAAAAGTTCTTGCACGTTTCCGTCTTGCGTTATTAAAATAGGTTCTGCATCTAGTGGATCATCTGAAAACAGGCTGCTTTGAGAATAAAAAATAGAGAGCCCTTGCACTGTGCCAACCCACAACTCACCATCTAAATCTTCAATCATACAAAGCACATCTTTCGAGGCTAAACCACCCGAACCATCAGCCTCAGAGAGAAGCTTGTAATTATCATCACTGGTATTGCTGACCGTACCATTATCATCAAAAGCCAAAATTCCTCTTCCACTTACTATTGCAAAGAGATAACCTTCACGAGAAGCCACTACATCTGTTAACCAATCATCATTGGTAAGGAAAGAATTAAATCCGAACGCATAAAAATTTCCAGCTCTATCTCTAGCTTGAAGAGGTTTGTTGGCGTAGCTGTTCGTAAACCACAAAATTCCTTGGTCGTCATAAGCCATTCCACCAACACCTGTCCATCCGGGAGCCCATGCAAAACCGCTACCTTCAAGGGTGCTGTTGTTTGTTTCTGCATTGAAAATAGAAACTGAGCCATTCGATTTATAATCTATTAAACCTTCTTCCCATGAACCGAAGTTGACGTGAGCGTTTTCCATAGGGTCAATTGCCACTGCCACCACATCTGAAACGCCCGGTGTTTGATTCACCCCTGTAAATGATTTTTCTGACCATGATTCACCGACTCGACCTGATACAACACCCTGTCTCCAAAAATTTCCACCGTAGGGATACAGACCTCCATGGGCTACCCACAAATGATCATTGTATGCTGTCATACGTCGCACCTCAGCACTGGCCGGACCTTCGGGTTTAACTGAAAACTCTTCACCGTTCGCTTTTTTTGCAACGAGTCCTCTGTTTTTATCGGCCACCCAAAGGGTATTGTTTTTATCGCGAACAACCATGTTCGGAACCAGCCCACCGCCGTCTAAACTTGACGTATTGATGGCTTCATAAAGCAATGCATCATACACCTGAATAGCCCATTCGCCGGGTATACACAAATAATTTTCATTGCTCCATAAGCGCTTGTATCGCATGGTTTGAAATTCCGCGAAGACACTCCATGAGCCACTTGTTAAATCATAACGCCAAATGACATCATTGGTCTCTGTTTCATAATGCACGAAAAGATTATCTTGAAAATATTCTGCATCTATCACTCGGCCCACACCCTGCCAATCCGTGACCGCAGTCCAATTCTGAAAGTTGGCAAGAAATGGGTCGTTCACATTTGCCTTCTTGACACCTTCACTTCCCACCACATATATTTCGTTGTTCATAACGAACACATCATTGATTTTATCTTGTTGACCATTGTTGCCTAGGAAGTATGTTGATTTAACTTCTAGTGCGAATGGGTCAATGACAACAACGCCAAAACCGCAACTGAGATAGATGAAGTCGCCGTAAGAAAAGACATCGTATACCGCTTTATCACCAATTAAATTACTCAATTTGATATCCGGTAAATTAATGGTTTTATCACGAAAAAGAAAGTCAACATTTCCGTTTCTGTATCCCACAATCACAGCATCTATAGGATCATTGAATTCCATAGAGGTGATATCTACATCTGAGAGCCTGTTGATTTTATTCCATCGTTCAACTTCGCCCGTAGTGGGTTCATAGGTGAAGACGCCAAAAGGTGTTGCACCATATACGGTTCGTTCATGATCGAAACATACATCTACAACATTGCCATATGGCAAATGATCACGCCACGTTCCAACACTGTACTGACCAAAAGCTTGGTGAACAGAGAGCAAAACAAGTATGACACCTACAATGAAATTTCGCATGGGATAAAAATACGCACTCCACAACGAACAATAAGCAGGTATATTGTATTTTCCAAACAAGTCATCATGCCAACCGCTTCTCATGAAACTGCAACCGAAAATGGATTTCTCAAAAAAAATTGAAATTAAAGAACGAAATTCCAAGAACTAAATCCGAAAGCCATGGGAAACGTAGCATCTGACCAATTGTTTATACTCATACAAAGTATGAGTAAATCTGAGAAACGTTATTTCAAATTACAACCTCACCAAGAAGATGGCAATCACCGTGTGCTGTTCGACGCAATTGAAAAACAGGCGCAATACAACGAGCAAAAACTTCTTGAAACGCTTGCCGGAAGCGGCATTGAAAACACCTTATCACTATCGAAAAATAGATTGTACCATGTGCTATTAAAATCACTGGCATCTTTTCATGCGAAGTCTGACCCCAATGCAGAACTCTATAGACTCATTCAAAGCATTGATATTCTTTTGAAACGTGATCTGGCTGATCAAGCCCAAAAACTCTTACATTCTGCCTACAAATTGGCAGAAAAAAATGACATCATTCATTTACTACCAGAACTTTTTCGATTAGAGGAAAAATGCATTGATCTGTTGCCGGTCATGCAGAACGAACGCCAAACGCTCTTGTTCAAACTCGAGTCTAAACGCGAAAAACACATGCAACTGTTGTCGCAAATCAATGCCGTAGGTCTGCTCAAAGCAGAAATGATGAACGAGCATTTTAACAATGGACAAGCCCGTAGTTCAGCGGCTATTGAGAAAATTGAAAAAATTCAACAAGAGTTGCAAATTGCCCAAACAGACACCATGGAAGCCACCATTAAAAAGCATCAAGTTCAGGGTTTGATTTATTTGGAAATGGGAAATAAATTGGCTGCACTTGAAGAATTGAATAGTATCTTGTCTCATTTACCAGATGATTCCAATGAGCGAATCTATACCACTACATTGGCCAATAAAGCTGTACTTCAAGCTCAACTGCATTTGGTTAATGATGCATATGAAACATTAGATCTCTTGGAGAAAGCGGGTAACTTCATGTTATATGCCAGCAGTTTTTTAACGGTTTGTATACAACTGAATTTAACAGACCGAGCATGGAACGCTATTCAAGATTGGAATGAAAATCATTTGTTGCAATTTGAATTATCACATATTCGCGGTGCTCACCTCTTGTTTCAATCTGCTGTTGTAGCATTTTCAAAAGGCGAATTCAAATTGGCTGATAAATTCACGTATCGCATTATTCAAGATTTCCCGCAAGAAGAGAGTCTTCATCTCTTGAGTATTTCTCAATTGTTTTATTTGGTTATTCAAATTGAATTAAAAAATGAACGCTTCATTCCCTATGCGCTGCGAAATGTGCAACGTTTTCTTCAAACCAGACAACGTGAATTTGAACCTGAGAAAAAATTATTGCAATTTGCAAATGAATTATTAAAGAAAAGAAAATCAATTGGAGCCAATAATCCGTGGGCTTGGCTAGCGCAAGAATTGCGCGAGATTAGGCAGACAGATCCGCGCTTCTTTCAATATTTCAATTTTTTGGAATGGGCTGAAGGGAAGAATTTACAGCGTTTGTA
>VGFR01000107.1 GCA_016868835.1 Bacteroidota bacterium
AAAATGGTTAAAACGTAAGATAAATAGAGATCTATGAGTCCTTCAGGAGCTTCAACATGAACCATGGCTTGTTCGGGATCAACGCCCAAAATGAATTCAGTTTGAAGAGGAATGAAAATAGTCACTCCCGATTCATGTAAGATTTCAATTTGCGGATTCGTTGAAACTCCGCCCACGTGGGTAATTTCCCCGAGATAACCATATTCTTCATCTTCCACCCCGAAACCGATCCACATATCCATGTCTT
Source organism: Bacteroidota bacterium (assembly GCA_016868835.1). GTDB lineage: Bacteria > Bacteroidota > Bacteroidia > Flavobacteriales_D > Sanyastnellaceae > CAIZGX01. The sequence goes on from VGFR01000107.1 coordinate 248, forward strand.
TTTTCAATGCATCTGCAGATTGCAATTGATTTTCTGGAATATAAACCAGTGCTTTGATCAGTGCTTTCGCATCAGCCTCGGAATTCACTCCTTGCAATTTTACTTTGGCCGCGTTCTTCGTCTTAGGCTCGAACAGTTCAATTTTGTATGGAATTAAATTTCCATTTAACTCCAAAAACAGAAATTGAATTTGACTGTAGTTCGCCAATTTGGCTGTTTCCAAGAAAACGGTCAATTCTCCCTTGTATCCGTGCAGCTTGGTTATTTTTCCCAAACAATGCATTTCATCTTTGTTCATTATGCGAAGATAAGTTTGTTCATTTCAATTAGTTTTGAAAAATGAATTCAACACATAACAATAGATCAGTTCAATCCATTATACCTCCACCGCCAACGCATTTCGTTGGCGATGGATTTAAAGTTCATCATTTCATTCCAGATTATTATTTAAGTATGGAACGAATGAACCCCTTCTTGATGCTGGATTACAACGCACCAACCTATTTCCCACCAACAGAGACACCTAGAGGTGTTGACGTGCATCCACACAAAGGATTTGAGACAGTAACCATTGCTTATCAGGGCAAGGTTGCACACCATGATAGTGCTGGAAATAGTGGTGTTATTTCTGAGGGTGGTGTTCAATGGATGACTGCCGCTTCTGGTGTATTGCATAAAGAATATCACGAAGCGAATTGGGCCAAAGAAGGTGGTATATTTCAAATGGTTCAGCTCTGGGTTAATCTGCCCTCACAAGACAAAAAGTCTCCACCGAAATACCAAAGTATAGATCACCCTCAAATCCCTCAAGTGAATTTGCCAAATAATGGCGGTCATGTTGAGATCATTGCAGGTCTCTTCCAAGGTAAAAAAGGAGCCGCGAGCACCCACACTGAAGTTCATTTAATGAATGCTCATTTAAAACCAGGCGGTGAAGTGGAATTCTCTTTTTCGGAACGAAACAACACTGCACTTTTGGTTATTCAAGGTTCAATTGAAGTCAATGGGAATCAAGAAGCTCATGCGAATCATTTTGTTTTAATGAATAATGATGGCGAAACTTTCCATGTCAAGGCAAAAGAGCAATCTATTGTTCTGGTTTTATCAGGGGAACCGATTCTAGAGCCCATTGCAGCCTACGGCCCCTTCGTTATGAATACGAAAGCAGAACTGATTGAAGCATTTCAACAATTTGAAAGAGGTGAGTTTGGAAATTTAGAATAAAACCCTAAGGCTTATTTGACCCTTCCAATTTTTGAATACGCTTTTCATATTTCGCCTGCATTTTGGCGTTACCCATGCGTTTGTAACAGGTTGCAATATTGGACAAAACAACCAAATCACGCTTATCTATTTTCTCGGCCTTTTTGAAAAACGTGAGAGCGTCTTCCAATTTGTTCGTACTGAGGTATACAATTCCCGCGTCAGATAGGGCTTCAGTGCACTTGGGATTTAGCTCAAGCATTTTCTCTGCAATAAGCAACATTTCATCAAGCAGCGCATCTTCATTTGTTTCCCAAATTTGGGCCTGGTACGCTTGTACATTTGAAAGAACGAAAGCCTCTGCATCTTTCAAAGGGCCGTCTGACCATTGCCATTGACACTTGTTTTTCTTTGATTCTTCTAATACAGCAATCACCTCAGAAACAAAAAGAGTGTAATTGCCTTGAATGCCTGCCGCGAAGATCTTTCCAAAATACAAATCAAGTCGATTCGGCCACTTCTCCTTTGCCTTTTCAATATACATATAGGCCATTTTAGATTGAAGTGGATCGAAGGTGATTTCTGTGTTCAAGTATCCAACAGCTTCGGTCACAGAATCCAATACCTGCAGTGAAAAATTCTCACCCCCATTTTCCGAAGTTTCGAATCGCACTACTTCTTTCTTAGACCTTGAAAAATAATAATTAAACTGAGCTATATAAAGATCAATGTCATCTGAATTGGGTGTTGCTTTTTCCCATTCCGCTATAATTCTGAATTGTTTTAAAGTATCCTCATCCAATTGAGCTTGTTGGTACAATTCCTTGAAGCTTTGTGAAAAGATCTGTTGAGAAAAACACAAAGCCCCAATAATAAATAACGCGTGAATATGCAGTTTCATAGCTCTATATTTTTTCGAGAACTCAGTCTTTTGTTGTTCCATGATTCTTTTCAATTTCTTCATACCTGTGGAACCAACACCATGCAAACTTAGAACATCTGATTCTTTCCATTTCTTTAAATCTGTTAATTTCCAAATATTCGCACTCAACAATGCGCGTTGCATTGGACCTGGCAGCTCGTTCATAAAATCAGGACGGAACTAAACTTACTGATGTAGTGGTCAATCTCTTGACAGCGTTTTCCGCATTGATGATTTGCTGGCATATGGCAAAGTAATAAAAAAGGGGGAAGCGAAGCTTCCCCCTTCTTAAGAGATCATTTCAATTATTCTGCAGCACCTTCTTCGGTAGCTGGAGCTTCAGTAGCTGGAGCCTCTTCAGAAGCAGGTGCTTCCTCAGCAACAACTTCTTCCGCTTCAGCAGCAGCTTCTTCTGCAACAACAGCTGCTTCCGCAGCAGCACGTGCAGCTAAACGAGCTTCACTGATTGCTTGCTCACGCTTTTTATTCTCAGCTTCAGTAGACGACTTCGCGTTAGCTAAACCATCACGTTTTGCTTGAATACGAGCTTCTTTTGATTCCAACCAGGCTGCAAATTTTGCATCTGCTTGCTCTTGAGTTAATGCACCCTTCTTCACACCTTTATTCAAGTGTGCTTGGTACATAACACCTTTGTAAGAAAGAATGGCACGAGCTGTATCTGTTGGCTGTGCTCCGTTACTTAACCAAGTAATTGCTTTAGCATTGTCTAAAACAATGGTAGCAGGGTTGGTGTTCGGATTGTAGCTTCCTATACGCTCAATGAACTTTCCATCACGCGGCGAACGCGCATCAGCGGCAACGATGTGGAAGAATGGTTTTCCTTTCTTACCGTGGCGCTGTAATCTAATTTTTACTGACATAATGTTTTGTTTTGTGGGTACGAAACCCGGTTAACAATTTTTAATTGGACGGCGAAGATAGGGATTTTTTCGCAAAAGCCACATATCTTTCCCAATCCCAAGCCAATATTTCATGATCTCCCTCTCGCAGGTGGTATGCCAACGGCCCCACCTCCATTTGCTCTCTCTTCTTCAACATGTTGAATTCAAATTGCACTTCGGGGTAATACAATTGGTAAACGAATTGCGTTTTGTAAAGCGATGTATACTCTCCTTTGGGGTCTGCCCAAGAGTCTAAGTTCGCACTTGCAACATACAATGGACGTGGCGCAATGAGTGCCAATAACATTTCTTGATCAACCAACAACAAGGTATCTTTCCCCTGAAAGGCTTGAAAATTCCGAGCAAACCAATATGGGAATCGATTGGTGATTTTTTCAATATCCTCGCCTACCATGGTTCTAAACTGGGCAGCTCCCGCGCAACCCGAATTATTGGAAATAACTAAATCGAAACGAGCATCCAGTGCTCCTGCCCACAATGCTGCCTTACCGAGACGGGAATGACCAACTACAGCGGTTTTGGAGTAACGTGTCACTTCCTCCATTTGCAAATAACTCTGCAATTCAGAAAGTCCCCATGACCATGCAGAAATACTACCCCAAGCATTCGATTTTCTGAAACGAATAGCTCCATCTGCTAAACGATGCGCTCCGTCAAAAAAACCAGTATTTACATCAGGATCAAAATCAGCGTAGTGTGCTGTAATTAATCCACAGCCATTGCCAATGATGATGTCTAATGGCCAGCGATAAGCTTTCGTTCCTCTCGAATTTTCGGTAACTCGATGCCCTTTCGTTTTAACACCTTCATTTTTCATGACATAGTGCTTCGTCTGGGTTAAAGATTTCAGGGTGTCAATGGCACTGTTTCCAAAAAAATTTAATCCAACAAACACAATCGGACTTTTCACATCTAAAGGCAGAAACAAAGCGTAATAGGCATTGAGATGGCGTCCTCTGCGCGAGAAACGCGCTTTTATTTCCTTGTGCAATACCGGAACCCCATGAACATAAAATGTATCTACAGACAATACATTGTACTTTACCATTCTCTTTCTAAAATCTCTAGGTTCAAATTCCGGACGAACACCAAAAACGTATTGTTCATAGTAGCTCAAAATTTCTGGTCTGCGCCATTTTTCCCAATCGTCTGAATTCCGAACCACTTCACCGTGAAAACCTCGGAGGAGATCTATTGTTTTTGGGTCTACCTGTCTCAGGCTCTCTTCATGAACCTTTTCATATGTTGGAACACAAGCATAAAAGCTAATCACGAAAAAGGCAAATCCAACGTATTTATACATGTTTGTCCTTATTTTTTTTCGAACGCGCCATGAGATATCCAAGATATGCCATGCTCCAAGGACCAGAGCAATGAGGTAAAATAACAGGTTCAATAAAAACTGTTTCATAAGTTAAAGTTATGTAATATTCTCTGCTAAATGGAAAAGTCCTTCAACGCAGACACGACTGTTTTGGCGTAAAAACTGGCAAAAGTGCGTGTTTGTAATCTTTCACATTACGCGACTTAACTACCTTTGCACTCTTACTTCCTCATTATGAAAAAGATTATTGAGTGTGTTCCGAATATCTCTGAGGGTAGAGATAAAGACAAAATCAATACCATAGCCCACGCAGCCGCTGTAGTTCCTGGCGTTATGCTGTTGGATGTTGATCCCGGCGCTTCTACCAATAGAACAGTTATTACCATTGCCGGAGAACCTGAATCTGTTTTGGAAGGCGCTTTTCAATTAATAAAAAAAGCTCAAGAACTAATAGATATGCGAAGCCATAAAGGCGAGCACCCGCGTCAAGGAGCCACAGACGTTTGTCCGCTTGTGCCAATTGCGGGAATTACCTTAGAAGAATGCGCAGCCCTTGCGCACAAATTGGGAGAACGTGTGGGAAAAGAATTGGGAATTCCTGGATATTTTTATGAATCGGCCGCCAAACAAGAGGTTCGTGCAAATTTGGCGAATTGTAGAAAAGGAGAATATGAAGCCATTGAGAAAATCGCAACAGCTGAGTGGAAGCCAGATTTCGGTCCGAATGAAGTCACTGAAAATGTTCGTAAATCTGGAATTACTACCATTGGAGCGCGTGATTTTTTAGTAGCATATAACATCAACTTAAATACTACTTCTACGCGCCGAGCCAATGCCATTGCATTTGACATTCGTGAGGCCGGTAGGGTCTTGAATGAAGGCGGAAAACCTGTTTTAGATGAACATGGAGAGCCAAGACGAATTCCCGGAACCTTAAAGTCAGTAAAAGGTATCGGATGGTACATTGAAGAATACGGTGTTGCGCAACTTTCGCTCAACCTTACCAACATCAACATCACTCCTGTTCATGTTGCCTTTGAAGAAGCTTGTAAAAAAGCCAGTGAGCGGGGCATACGTGTAACAGGAAGTGAACTTGTTGGTTTAATTCCTAAAAAAAGTTTACTTGATGCAGCTGATTACTTCTTGAAAAAACAAGAACGTTCACTCGGAATTTCCGACAACGAAAAAATTAAGATTGCTGTTAAATCTTTGGGGCTCAATGACCTTGCTCCTTTCAATCCAGAAGAAAAAATTATTGAATTCATCATTGAAAAGAATTTAGGGGGCGGAAAGAAGTTGGTAGATATGAGCCTTACCGCTTTCGCAAACGAAACCTTAAGTGAATCACCAGCTCCGGGTGGTGGGTCTGTAAGTGCCTATTGTGGAGCTCTTGGTGCTGCTTTGGCGGGAATGGTAGCAAATCTGAGTGCTCACAAACGAGGTTGGGACAGTCGTTGGGAAGAATTTTCTGACTGGGCTGTGAAGGCAAAAAATATTCAAGATGAATTAAATTGGTTGGTGGATGAAGACACACAGTCTTTCAATAAAATCATGGAGGCTTTTGGCCTTCCAAAAAATTCTGATGAGGAGAAAGCTGCGCGAACCGAGGCCATTCAGAGTGCCTCAAAGTATGCCATGGAAATACCATTGCGAACGGCACAAGTTGCATTCAAGGCATTTGACGTTTGCGCGGCAATGATTGAAACTGGGAATCCAAATTCTGTTACTGATGCTGGAGTTGGCGCATTGGCCATTCGCACAGCCGTGCTTGGTGCCTGCTACAATGTTCGCATCAACGCCGGAGGTATAACCGACAAGGCATTTACCGAAAAATTAATGCTCACTTGCTCTGAGCTAGAACAACATACCGACCTGAAAGATGCTGAATTAAGATCGTTGGTATTGGAAAAAATAAAATAAGTTCTTTCAGCATTCGTTAACTTCACAACTCAAATTTAACCACATGAAAAAAT
>VGFR01000108.1 GCA_016868835.1 Bacteroidota bacterium
GAATGCCATAAGCGACGTTGAAAGCTGACGGTTATAGGCGTTTTGCTCACGCATTAAATCCATAAGGGTTAAAGTTCTTGGAACTTGATCGTTGGTAAAACGAGCAAAAGCGCTAGGCTGATAATTGTAATTAATTCTTTTCGTCTGGGCACCTGCACTTCTGAAATCAGAAGAAACGTATTTCCAACCTAGATTCACTTCCAAATGATTCGTAGGAAGAATGAAATTTGCCTTAGACGTTATGAATTTACCTGTCAGTTCTGGAGCGTCTTGCAAACCGACATATGTGTATTGAGACCTGCCAAATTCAGAGTTCAGCTTCACGCACAGGGTGGAATTATTCCATTTAATACTACTTATGATTGTGTGAACAGGATTTCTGAAATGCACAGGATTTCTTGAAGTTCCTTCTAAATCGAAAATATTCGAGGCATTCAAACCAAACTCAAAAAATTCACTCTGCAAAACATGAATCTGATAGCCTGTTAAGAGTCTATCATTCACGTTTGAAAAATCTGTAGTTCTCACTCGGGTAGCGAGCCCATGAAACTGTATTTCTTTCAGGAATTTTGAAAACTGCAATGCAAAATTAGCAGCGGCCCCTTGCTGTCTCCATGTACTATCCTTACTGTAGAAGTTGTCATAATTCATGAGTTTCGTTTGCTGACGGAAAACTTCTGGGGACTCATTCTGAATTTCTTGATTGGAATTCTGTAATGTGAAGGCCGTAAGCTTGTCATTAATGTCGCCCAATTGATAACGTACAACTCCTCCTGCAACACCCTTAATATACAATTGACGAACATCAAAAGAAACACCGGAACCCCAGAATCCGCCGTAATCATTTCTCACACGCACCATTCCCTGTATTTCGGTGTGTTTGTTCGGACGTATGTTCATTCCTAGGTCTACCATGACATGACCGGTATTTAACCTTGGAACAGTGATGGAATCTGACTCATTTTGGTGCAAACGATCACCGAAATAAATTCCTCTTGCCGCACCTGTGAAAGCAAGTTTTTTCGACTCCTGAGCGGATACAACAATGCTCCCAAGTGCTGAGATGACAATTAAAAAAGTTGAAATGATGTTTCTATTCATTAGAAAAATGCTTTTAGTTCTAATAATAATTCTCTGCCTTTGAAGGCATCTAAAGGGAAGCTCGTGTCTTCGAACTTGAACCATCTGTGTCTTAGATAAAGACGTGTGTTCCTTCCCAATTCTATATCCACACCCGCACCAAGACCTATTCCAGTTTGGTTTAGCGGACGACGTGTTTCTTCATTGATTTCTGTTAGGTAGTTGCCCAAAGTTCGCTCTATGCCCACATATCCATTGAGCATAATGCGTGGCGAGATTTCGAAATACGTTTCTACCTCTGATGCGTACTGACGCACATATGCCTCTTCGTTCGTAACAACTATCGGGGAGAATTTACGTCCAACGCTTTGCGTTTGAAGAAGTGCAAAAACATACACATTTCTGCTACCAAGAAGTGTGTGGTATTTTGCTTGGATTTCAGCTGCATTGAAGAATTTTTTGTTCACGACGAAGCCGGAGCTATCATCACTTAACCTCACGGTCTCATATACATCTCGATAAATATCAGAATAACGCGCATAAGGGCCAACATTCGCAGGGAAATTCCATCTCCAAAAGCGAGAACGTGTGACACTATTTACTGGATGACCTAAGGTAATTACTGCAGCTGCGGCTTCAATTTCAGAAGAGACGCCAATTCCACCGTTTAATTTAAGTTTCTTTCTTTCATATTGCAGATTCAAATTCACACCTTGTCTGTTATTGGTTATTTGCCCGACCCTTGTCATGGAACTTCCAAAAGGCAATAACAAAGAACTGCTTCCCACGCTTCCTGCTGGAAGTTCATTTACGGTATACTCATTTGTTGCCGTGTTCCAAAAAATAGCTGAATTATTCACCACTTTTGGGCTAACGCGAAATGCATGAATTTCCATTGTAGGCCAATTCATTTTTGCAGGTGTGGTGTATTTCACTTGAATGGCTTCTCCCCAACCTCTTGTGTGCCTTGGACTGTAATATCTTCCCACTCCCGCTTCTCCTTTCAACTGATGCCCATTGCGTTTCACAGAAAATTCTGTAGTCACTACATTCAAACCAAAAGCTGTTTCAGCAAGACTGTCTGTGTAGTTCACCACGTTGAAAGTATTCAGAGCAAGTTGCGATTGGTTGTTCCATTCTTTAAGTAATTTACCTCCATAAGAATAATTCGGAACAACAGAAAATCCACCATTCACTTCACTCTTTCCGGCCATTCCCAAGAAATACAAATTTCCAGGAAGCCCCTTTCCTTCTATTACAGCACCTTGAAATGCTCTATTTCCCCAACGTGAGTCTTGGTCTATTGATCCCTGATCAAAATATTGTTGGTATCTGGCAGCGGCATCTTTTCCCATTGGATCCCATGGATTCCTTTCAAAGAGCATGAATCTGTTGTATCCGCGAAAGGAGGCCATAGTCAAATCAGAAATATTCACCCATTGAATTCCACCAATTCGAGTTCCCCATTGACCAAATTTCGTCTTGAAATTGCCATATAAATTCATACCGAGCATTGTACCTAGATTTCCTCCGAGCGGAATGGTCCCTAATGGTTGTTGAATGTTCGGACGCAGACTATCAGTGATTTGTGCTCCATAAGACGAGCCAATATTCCCATTCATAAACTGAAACATGCGCACATCGAAACCCCAAGAGGATTCATTTGCAAACTGACCACCCACATTAATTAATAAATTCGGAAGCTGCGCGTCATCTCCAATAAAAAAACTTCTTGGTAATACGGTGTCTGCAGGAACGGTCAATTGATAGGGCAACTTTTGTAATGTGTGTGTACCAAAAAACCTGTAAAAACCATTTATGCTAATCTTACCTGGTTCTATTGTATCTACGCTATTAAAGATACCCGCATCACGGTCTATGGTCTCATTCCATTGTGCCATTGAAGCAAGCTGAAGCAAAATCATTGCAATTGTGATGCCCCCTCGGAAATACATTTTCATGGATTGAATTGTTGTTTTTTGAATGAAACAAATCTGCCATTTGAAACAGCGTTTGAACTTGGCATAACGTAAAACGGAATATTGAAATAAGCATAATGCTTGTTGCCATCAGTCACTTCATAGAACAACCGATAAGCACCTTCAAGATCGGGAGCATAAAATTCAAGACTTTCAACTCCTTGCTTGCGAACGCAGCGGGGAACAGGAACTGGCTCTGCTTCCGCATCTCCACCAGATTTGATATCTGTACTCTCGGGAACAATCATCCATTTCGCTTTTAGTTTATCACCATCAACATCCCATACTTGAGCAGATGCGCTGTATTTATTGCCGGGATTCAGTATAATAAATTCACCCTTGCTAAGCCCTTCAATTGTCGCTTTCTGAATCTGCGGCGCACGATTTTTAAGGGTTGTTGGGTTCCAAAATTCATGTAACACATCTACAGCTTCTGAGCGCAAGCCACTTTTAGAAAAAACACCATACCATGTACTTGTTGTTTCTTGTTTCTGACCCCATAGAAATACATATGATCCGATGCAATGCGATTTATCTGCAAGAATTTCATTCTTGTATCTTTCCTCATAGGACGCGGCTTTTTCACAACTTGACTGTTCAACAGGTGTGTTCCATTTGGTTTTGGCTACTTCCCAATGTCCGTTTGGCCCCCACTCGGTTATCATGTACGGGCCATTCCATCCAAATTCTTTAATATTCTTTCTCACTCCAGCAATGTCTCCATACGTATTCACACAATACAAATCAATGCTCGGAGCGAGTTGTTTCACCAATTTCACTTCCTTCTCATCTAGACCTGCAGTTACGGTGCACGTTGGATGATTGGGATCTACCTCATGAATAAATTTGGCAATATCTTCAATTGCGCTCCAAACTTTCGTGTTGGTATAGAACAAATCAACCTCATTCCCAACTCCCCAGCAGAGCAATGCGGGATGATCTTTAAGAGAAAGGATAACCTTTTTGAATGACTCCAATTGATTTTTAACTTTAACAGGATCATTGTAGTCGAATCCATGACGTTCATGCTGAACCCACAGTCCCATCATAACTGTAAGCCCGTTTGCATTGGCTTCATCTAAGATGGATAGTGCATTTTCAACACCCCAGGTTCGAATGGAGTTGGCTCCAATCTCCTTTGCAACGTTCATGTGCACATGGCCTCCAACACCCTGAACATAATACGGCTTATTATCTCGAATAAACCCCCAATTCCCATCAGTATCTTGCACAACGCTCACAGGAACAACTTGAGCTATGAGCCCAGTGGTCAGCGATATGAAAGAAAAAAATAATAGTATGTGTTTCATTTTATATTTGCTGCAATGTAAGACAAATCGCCTCGAACATTCCATTGGAAACAAATATATAAAAAACCTTATTGTAAAAAATACAATTTCTATATTAGCAAAAAAGAAACGCAAATGAAAAAATTCTACACTCTATTTTTTGTGCTCGGCATCTCACTATCTGCACTTGCACAAACACAAAACATTACCTTTCAGGTTGATATGAATGGTGTAAGTGGTTTTACCACTCCGGAAGTAAATGGCACTTTCAACGGCTGGTGCGGAAACTGCGCTGCCATGACAGATGCCAATGGAGACAACATTTGGGAAATAGTCATTGCTCTTGCACCGGGATTCTATGAATACAAATTTTCTCATGACAATTGGGGTGGACAAGAAACGCTTGTACCAGGAAGTACATGTACCATGACAACAGGTCAATACACCAACAGAACTTTAACGGTAGGGAATGCTGATATTACTCTGGATCCAGTGTGTTGGGGAAGTTGTCAGATTTGCGGACAAAATAGTGGTCCTTATTTGATTACGTTCCAGGTAGACATGTCACTCTCAGGAGCAACATTCACAACTCCGGAAATCAACGGAACATTTAATAACTGGTGTGGTGGATGCGCTCCCATGCTTGATGCTGATGGAAATAACATCTGGGAACTTTCCATTTCTTTAAGTCCCGGAAGCTATGAGTACAAATTCGCCTATGACACCTGGTCAGGCCAAGAGGAACTTACCGAAGGGACCCCATGTACAATTTCTGCCGGTGGATTCACAAACAGACTTTTAACTGTAACTGAAAACGATACCTTACCGGTAGTTTGTTGGGGAAGTTGCGCGGCTTGCATTGATTTTGTATCTCAATCAGATGAAAATCAAATGCTCGTATTTCCGAATCCAGCGGATGCTACTTTACACCTTCAAGGTCTGAACGCAGCCGTTCAAAGTGCCGTTTGTACCAACATTACTGGTCAAACTGTTGTATTAACAGTGAATCAAGGTGAAGTAAACATTCAAAATTTGAATTCAGGAATCTATACACTTTCGGTAACGGACGCAAACGGAAAAGTGACCCGAACAACCTTCGTGAAAAATTAAAATTCAAAAACAAATCCCTTTTCCTTGTACTTCTCGAAAATCTTTGAATCGAAATTGAACAATGTAGAGGGACGGTGACTTACATTTTTCTGAGACTCTTTAAGCGGCTTCAAGAATTTGAGGCCGTTTATTTTTTTTCTAAAATTCCCTTTGTCAAATTTTTTATCCAGAACCGTCTCAAAAATCTCTTGTAGCTGTGTAATTGTAAATTTTTCTGGAAGCACATTTACCCACAGTGGCTCGGAGATGATGAGTCTCTTGATACTTTGGTGGCAATCTTTTAATATTTCCTCGTGGTCAAAAGCCAACCTCGGCAGCTTCTTTACACTATGCCACTTGGTCTGCTTTGCCCAATTCGATGGCAAGGGATTTATTTCGGTGTGCTCAACAAGCGCTGTATAAGCAATTGTAATAACCCTACCCAATGGATGTCGACCCACTTTACCAAAGGCATGCACCTGCCTCATGGAAATATCGGGCAGACTTGTTAAATCTCTTAAAACACGCTGAGCAGCATGTTCTAGGTCCTCATGCGGATACACCAAATCGCCTGGTAGCGCCCAATAATTTTCATACGGATCAGTCCCTCTTTGAATCAACAGCACCTTCAACTCTTTTTCGTGGTAACCGAAAATTACGCAGTCCACAGAAAATGCTGACTTAAAAAAGGCATCTATTGGAATCGAATAAATATCTTCCTGTTCGAGTCGATTTTTATTTTTCTTTTGACTGCTTTTCATTTCGTTCCAAAATTAAAAATAAATGATTAATTCCTTTTTGTATAAATTACAATTAGTTTATATTCGTCACAAGGATAATAATATTCATCACTTCAATCAATGAAAAAATCACTACTTCTAGTTGCGTTCGGTTTAATAATAAACCTATACGCTCAAGCATTTGCTGTCACTTTCCGAGTTGACATGAGCAATGTCACAGGGTTTACCGTTGCGAACGTAAACGGCACATTTAACAACTGGTGCGGTGCTTGTGCACCAATGACCGATGCGAATGGCGATGGTGTTTGGGAGATTACCATAAACCTAGACGCGGGCAATCACCAATATAAATTTACTTACAACGGATG
>VGFR01000109.1 GCA_016868835.1 Bacteroidota bacterium
CCATGGTTGCCATAAATTCAATTCCGCAACATGAAGTTGCAAATGGCAACGGCCAAAGTGAATTGGCGCGTGCAAGTCCTACTGCTTTATCTAACGAGGTTGCAAAGAAACCTTGGCCTTCAATGCCGTCTGGTTTCAAATTTGGATCTATGTTAACACTCATCGTGACTGCTATTTTTAAATTTATTTCTCCCAGTTCAATGCGCCTTTCTTGATGATGTAGACCAAGCCTATAATCATCAATCCCATGAAGGCAAACATTTCCCACAAGCCAAACACCCCAAGTTCTTTGAAGTTCACAGCCCAGGGGTACATGAATATTACCTCTACATCAAACAAAACAAAGAGAATGGCCACAAGAAAATATTTAATAGAAAACGGAGAACGGGCATTTCCTTGCGCTTCAATTCCACATTCAAAAGCTTCGTTCTTAATTTTTGTTTTTCTCCTAGGTCCAACCATGTGGGTTAATACCATGGTAGTTACAACAAAGCCTGCAGCAACAATTCCGAGAACTATAATGGGGAGGTACTCCCAAAGGTGAGAAGTGGTTGTGGTTTCCATATGCGGTTTGCCTATTTTACAGGCGCTACAAATTTAATCGGAACATTGAATAAACGATGTGAGAAATGACATTTTTTACGGAGGTTCTCAACAAAAAAATGAGCGAAGAAGTCTTCGCTCATTTTTTTGATTTCGATCTTGATTTTTTACAGACCAAGAAGTACTTCTTCAGCTGTTTTTCCACCGAATAGCATTCTTTCCGGATTTTCAATCATTTCTTTTACTTTAACCAAGAAGCCTACACTTTCTTTTCCATCAATGATGCGGTGATCATAGCTCAAGGCAACATACATAATTGGACGAATAACCACCTGGCCATTCTCTGCAATGGGCCTTTCCACAATGTTGTGCATTCCAAGAATAGCGCTTTGTGGAGGATTAATAATTGGTGTTGATAGCATGGATCCGAAAACACCGCCATTGGTAATGGTAAAGGTTCCACCTTGCATGTCATCTACAGTAATTTTTCCCTCACGAGCTTTCTTGGCTAAACCGCCAATTGACCTTTCAATATCTGCCAAAGACTGCATCTCTGCGTTGCGAACAACGGGAACCATGAGTCCTTTCGGTGTGGAAACAGCAATTCCTACGTCGCAATATCTATGATAAACGATTTCATTGCCATCAATTTGAGCGTTAACAGCGGGGAAATGCTGCAAGGCTTCGCACACCGCTTTGGTGAACAGTGACATAAAGCCCAGTCCTACGCCATGCTTTTCTTTGAATAGATCTTTGTATTTCGCTCTTAAATCCATGGCTGGTTTCATATTCACCTCATTGAAGGTGGTTAGCATGGCCGTGGTGTTCTTCACGTGAACCAATCGCTCCGAAACTTTTTTACGAAGCATACTCATTTTTTCACGATCAATGTCTCTACTTCCAGTTCTGTTTGGAACAGCTGCAGTATCAAAACCGGCTGACATAGCAAGAACAACATCACTTTTAGTAATTCTTCCACCAGGCCCAGAGCCGCTCACTTGATTGGCAGAAATATTATTTTCCGCCATCATTTTAGCCGCAGCAGGTGCAGCGTGTCCAGAAGCATAACTTGGTGCAGGACCAGGAGAGGGTACAACCACGGGGGCCGTTTCCGTTTTAACAGGCTCAACAACTGGTGCAGCCGCAGTAGGAGCCGCAGTAGGAGCTCCCGCCTTGGAAGTGTCAATGGTACAGGCAACAGCACCAACAGCAATGGTATCACCAGCTTGAGCAAGAATTTGGATTTCTCCAGAAGCTTCAGCTGTTACCTCAAGTGTTGCTTTATCTGAATCAATTTCTGCTATGACTTGGCCATTGCTGACAATATCACCTGAGTTCACAAGCCAGTTGGCAATTTGAACTTCGCTAATGCTTTCTCCTGGTGAAGGAACTTTTATTTCAATAACTGACATATTTCTAAATTTTTAGGCTTTTGAAACCTTATCAAACAATGTGGTTATCATTTTACTCATTCGCATCTCATGCACCCGTGGCGAACCCGTTGCAGGTGATGCCGATGCAGGCAAACTTACAACGTCTAAGTTTAAGTCTCGCAATGACCGCATCATGTAACTCCAAGCACCCATGTTTTCAGGTTCTTCTTGACACCATACGAACTGTGCTTTCTTGCTATACTTCGAAAGTAATTCACGAATTTGTTTTTCGGGTAGCGGATAAAGTTGCTCAATACGCACCAATGAAATCTCATCGGTCAATCCTCTTTTTTCCTTCTCTTCCAACAATTCATAATACACTTTACCTGTGCACAAAGCAACAACTTTGGTTTGCTTGCGCGCTTTGATGTTGTCATCAATAACCTCACGGAAACCACCTTTAGCAAACTCTTCTACTTTCGATACCGCTTTCGGATATCGAAGTAATTTCTTCGGAGTGAAAACGATTAACGGTTTTCTATACGCAGTCTTCACTTGTCTGCGAAGCAAGTGGAACATATTCGAAGGAAGGGTGCAATTCGCTACTTGAATATTTAACTCTGCTGCCAATTGAAGAAAACGCTCCATTCTACCTGAACTGTGTTCTGATCCTTGTCCTTCAAATCCATGAGGCAGTAACACTGTAATTCCATTCATGGTTCTCCATTTATCTTCTGCAGCAGCTATGAATTGGTCAAACATGATTTGGGCGCCATTGTTGAAGTCTCCGAATTGAGCTTCCCAAATGGTTAACCCTTGTGGAGTTCCAAAGGCATAACCGTAATCGAATCCGAGCACGCCATATTCACTCAACAAACTGTTATAAATGGATAGTTTAGCTTGATTTGGTACAATGTGATTTAAGGGAACAATTTCTTTTTCTTGATCCTCATCTGTTTTAACTACGGCATGACGGTGAGAGAATGTTCCGCGCTCAACGTCCTGACCTGAAATACGAACAGGATGTCCTTCTTCCAACAAAGTTGCATAAGCCAATAATTCGCCAAGCGCCCAATCAAGTGCGTTGTTATCAAGCATGGCTCTGCGGTCTTCGAATACCTTTTCTATTTTTCGGAAGAATTTCTCACCTTGGGGAAGGGTTGAAATTTTATTTCCTAATTCCAGTAATTTTTTCTTGGCAACAGCAGTTTCAATGCTTTGCTCGAAATCTTTTTCAGTCGCAACACGAATGTCTTTCCATGTTTCTTCCAAGAAGTGTTTTACATGTGCTTGCTTAACACCTCTTGATTTGTCATATTGTTCGTCAAGATGCGCTTCGAATGTGGTCTTCGCGGCATTTACTTCTTCTTGCGAAATGACTCCTTCCGACATGAGCTTATTCGCGTATAAATCACGAAGACTTAAATGAGAGGCAATGGCTTTGTATAAACTTGGCTGAGTGAATTTTGGTTCGTCACCTTCGTTGTGGCCGTATTTGCGGTAACCCAGCAGATCAACGAACACATCCATATTAAATGCCATGCGATAATCGAAAGCAATTTTCATGGTTTGAATCACCGCTTCAACATCGTCAGCATTTACGTGAAATACAGGGCACAAGGTTGTTTTCGCAACGTCGGTGCAATAGGTCGAAGATCTTCCGTCGAGATAATTTGTGGTGAAACCAACTTGGTTGTTCGTTACAATATGAACCGTCCCACCCGCTCGGTAACCATCGAGCTGCGCCATCTGCACAACTTCGTATACGATTCCTTGTCCAGCAATTGCCGCGTCACCGTGTATGAGAACCGGTACAATTTTATTTTCCGATTTTAAATAATGATCAATCTTTGCTCGGGTTAATCCTTCAACAACTGGATTTACAGCTTCAAGATGCGACGGGTTAGGGCAGAGGGTAAGATGAACGTTGTTTCCATTTGGAGTAACGCGGTCAATGGAATATCCAAAGTGGTACTTCACATCGCCATCGAAAACACCATCATCGTCGAACGCAACACCATCGAATTCTGCAAAAATTTCTTCTTGAGGTTTGCCCATAATGTTGGTCAGAACATTTAATCGGCCGCGATGCGCCATTCCAATTACAAACTCTGAAACGCCTTTGTCAGCTCCATCTCTCACCATATAATCCATGGCGGGAACTACAGCTTCGCACCCTTCAACACTGAATCTTTTTTGACCTACAAACTTGCGCTGAATGTATTGCTCAAATGTGGTGGCCTTGTTGACCATGTCAAAGATTTGTTTCTTCTCTTCAACTGTGAAGGGTGTTTTCTTCACAGCTTCAAGCCTAGAGCGCAACCACTGAATTTTTTCCGGATCACGGATATACATGTACTCAGCACCAATACTTTCGCAATAACAAGATTGCAAGTGCTTGATAATGTCTTTCAATTTCACATCTCCCAAACCCACTTCAACTCCTGCGTGAAACACAGACTCTAAATCTGCCTGCGTAAGCCCAAAGTTTTCTATACTCAAATCTGGTGAGTATTTTCTACGTTCCCTGACCGGATTGGTTTTGGTAAAAAGGTGGCCTCGCTGACGATACGCGTTGATGAGATTTATTACTTTAAATTCTTTGTGCATGCCGTCATCACCAATAGAGGCGGTATCACGCGACAACACAGGGAATTGTGAATGTTGAAACTCGAAACCTTCGAAGAATCTTCTCCATGAAATATCCAAGGAACTTGGATCTTCTTGGTATTGGTTATACAATACCTCAATGGTGTTTACATCGGCATTGCCGAGATAGGAATGTTCATCCATTGTAATCAATTAGAATTACGGGCATAAAGATAGGTATTTCTAATTAAACGATTTGCTTTTCAGGGTGTACTTATGAACCAATTTTAAACGCTTTTTAAACGCACAAGCGCTTCGTTAATGCTCGATAAGATGCGGCTTTCAGCGTTTTCATATTCCTGACGAACAAAGCTTTTTCCAGTAACTCGTTCAAAAAGTTCAATGTATCTGTTGCTAATCTCTTCCAACCATGTGTCTGTCATTGTTGGAACTACTTGTCCTTCCTTCCCCATAAAATTATTGGCGATGAGCCATTCACGAACGAATTCTTTTGACAGCTGCTTTTGCTTATCGCCATTGGCTTGTCTTTCAGCATATCCTTCAGCATAAAAATAGCGCGATGAATCTGGGGTGTGAATTTCGTCCATGAGGATAATCTCGTTTTCGAACTTTCCAAATTCGTATTTTGTATCGACCAAGATAAGTCCTTGGGCCGCTGCTAGCTCGGTTCCACGTTGGTACAGTTTTCTGGTATAGTCCTCCAGAATCAAGTAATCACTTTCAGAAACAATCCCTTGCTCAATGATCTGTTCTCTTGAAATATCTTCGTCATGTCCTTCACTTGCCTTTGTGGTTGGTGTAATGATTGGATTGGGAAGTTTATCATGTTCTTTTAACCCTTCCGGTAATGTTACACCGCAGAGTATTCTTTTCCCGCTTTCATAGGTTCTCCAAGCATGACCAGTGAGGTATCCACGTATAACCATTTCCACAGCAAACGGAACGCACTTTTTGCCTATAGTAACATTGGGATCGGGTGATGCCATTTTCCAATTCGGCACCAAGTCACTGGTTGCATCGAGCATCTGAGAAGCAATCTGATTCAGCACTTGACCTTTGAAAGGAATGGGCCGAGGCAGAACAACATCGAAAGCTGAAATGCGATCAGAAGCAATCATGACCAGCCATTGATCTGAAATGGTATAAACATCGCGTACTTTTCCGCGGTAAAAATTTGTTTGATCCTGAAATTCAAACGTGGTATTTCCTATTGCTTGTGTCATGGTCGCATTCCTTTCATCATATTCGCCTGTTTCATCATGGCAGCCATTTGACTTTTATTGGTAAACATTTTCATCATTTGACGCATTTGATCAAATTGCTTCAATAATTTATTCACTTCTTCCACGCTTGTTCCACTTCCCTTGGCTATACGCGTTTTGCGCGACTGGTTTATTAAGGCTGGGTTGCTGCGCTCTGAGGGTGTCATGCTTTTAATTATGGCTTCAATGGGTTTGAAGGCATTGTCATCAACATCAACATTTTTCAATTGACCCATACCTGGTAGCATGCCCATGATGTCTTTCATGCTTCCCATTTTTTTTATCTGACCTATTTGGTCCAAAAAATCATTGAAATCGAATTGGTCTTTTTTAATTTTCTTCTCAAGACGCTTGGCTTGCTCTTCATCAAACTGTTCTTGAGCTTTTTCAACCAATGAAACAACGTCACCCATACCCAAGATTCTACCTGCCATTCGCTCAGGATAGAACACATCAAGGGCATCCATTTTTTCACCCATACCCACAAACTTGATGGGTTTGTTGACTTCACTTTTAATGCTCAGTGCCGCCCCACCTCGTGTGTCACCATCAAGCTTTGTTAAAATAACACCGTCAAAATTCAATTGGTCATGGAATGCTTTTGCGGTATTCACAGCGTCTTGACCGGTCATGGCGTCAACAACAAAGAGAGTCTCAGTTGGATTCAAGAACGCTTTAACAGCTGTGATTTCTGCCATCATTTCAGCGTCTATAG
>VGFR01000110.1 GCA_016868835.1 Bacteroidota bacterium
GTTTAATCTTTTACCTGCCGGATGTCTTGATCCATTGGCCTGCAATTATTGTAATGTATGTACCGTGAATTCAAATGTTTGTGATTATACCTGTTTGGGATGCACTTATCCCGCCGCCGCAAATTTCAATCCTGCCGCAACAAAAGACAATGGGTCATGTGTTTATTCGGGCTGTACGAATCCTCAAGGATACAACTACAATCCATTAGCAACAATTGATAATGGAACTTGTGATTTAATTGGAACTTGCTTCGGTGATATGAATCAAGACGGCACCGTTACTATTGAAGATGTGCTGTTGTTTGTGCAAACCTTCGGAACAAATTGCAATTAGATTTTCCCCGTTTCGTAGATTGTTTTTGCTTTCTCAACAGCGTAGTCAATCTCTGTTTTGGTAGTGTATCGTGAAAAAGAAAAACGTACGGCAGGTTGCTGGTTTTTCAATGCTTGAATGGCATCTAAAACATGGCTTCCTTTTGTTGCTCCACTGCTACAGGCGCTTCCCCCAGAGGCTGCAATGCCTTCTAAGTCGAGAAGAAAAAGAAACATGTCGGAATTATTTGTAGGAGGAAAGGTGCAGCTCAAAACAGTGTATAGGCTATCGATATCCTCACTTTTTCCGTTGAACGCTATGCCCGGTATGGCAGTTTTAAGCGATTGAATCATGTATTGCTTTAGGTTGCCAATATATTCTTTGTGTTCCTCTATTTCTGAGAATGCCAGTTCCACAGCTTTAGCCATACCAACGATTCCAGCGGTGTTTTCAGTTCCACCGCGTATGCCACGTTCTTGACCACCGCCAGTAATATCGGCTTGGGCAATTAGTCCTTTTCGAATAAAAATAAACCCAACTCCTTTCGGGCCATGAAATTTGTGAGCAGCAGCATTTATGAAATGAATGGGCAATGTTTTCAGATTGAAAGTATAGTGCCCCATGGTCTGTACCGTATCGCTTTGAAAAATGGCGTTGTGCTTTTGACACATTTCGGCCACAATTTGAATGGGTAAAAGATTGGCAATTTCATTGTTGCCATGCATCAATGAAACATAAGTCTTGGTGGGATGTGCAAGTTCGTTTTCCAACCAATTCAAATCGATTGTTCCAAATTCATCGAGTTTAGCAAGTACCAATTCTACTTTACCCTCACTCTCTAATAACTCAGCCGTTTTGATAATTGCACTATGCTCCAATGCAGAAGTAATTATGCGTTTGCATTGCAAGTCGCGCACGGCGATGTGCATGGCAAGGTTATCAGCTTCGGTTCCACCACTGGTAAAATAAATTTCGCCGGGTTCACAGTTGAGTGCTTGTGCTATGGTTCGCCTTGCTGCTTCAATCTTGGTTTTAACCTTTCTTCCGAGACTATGCGTGGAGGAGGGGTTTCCAAAGCTTTCTTTCAAAAACTGATACATAACATCTGTGACTTCTGGAGCCACAGGTGTTGTAGCAGCGTTATCTAAATAAACATTCATGACTGAATATATTTTTTTACTTGATCAACGAATTGTGCTGCTCGCTCTTGGGAGGCAGCTTCTGCATAGATGCGAATAATAGGTTCGGTATTGCTTTTTCTCAAATGAACCCACCCTTCCTCGAAATCTATTTTGACACCATCAAGGGAATTCACGCGTTCATTTGAAAAAGCAGCGGCAACCTCAATTAACAGAGCATCAACATCAATGCTTTTGTTGAGTTGCACTTTATCTTTTACCATTTCATAATGTGGCAACGTAGCTCTTAATTCGGTCATTTTGGTAAAGTTCTTCGCCAGATGAGTCAAAAACAGAGCGATTCCCACGAGTGCGTCGCGACCATAGTGTGTTTCAGGATAAATGATGCCGCCATTTCCTTCTCCTCCAATTACCGCCTGACATGCTTTCATCTGCGCAACCACATTCACTTCTCCAACGGCAGAGGCATAATAGGGTTGGTTGTATTTTTTAGAGATATCTGCGAGTGCCCTACTGCTTGAAAGGTTCGAGACAGTGGCACCTGGTGTATGAGACAGAATATAGTCTGCAACTGCAACCAATGTATATTCTTCTCCAAAGAGACTGCCATCTTCCGAGACAAAAGCAAGTCTATCCACGTCGGGATCAACAACAATTCCTAGATCAGCCTTTTCTTGAACTACTCGCCTACAAATTTCAGTGAGATGTTCCTTTAATGGTTCAGGGTTGTGTGCAAAATTCCCGTCGGCTTTGCAGTTCATGGGAATAATTTGATCAATACCCAAAACATCGAGCAAGGCAGGAACATAAATTCCACCGCTTGAATTGATTCCATCAACAACAATTTTGAAATTTCTCTCTTGAATCGCCTCTTTGTCGACCAATTTCAAACCTAGAATATGCGCAAGATGCTCTCTGAGAAAATTACGCTCCGTAATGGAACCAAGCTCATCAATGTTCGCAAAAATGAACGAATCATTTTCTGCATTTTTCAAGACTTCTTGTCCTTCAACGGCGGAGATGAATTCTCCTTTGGCATTGAGTAGCTTCAGTGCATTCCACTCTTTCGGATTATGGCTGGCAGTGAGAATAATTCCTCCGTTCGATTGGGTGTGCTGAACAGCCCATTCAACTGTAGGAGTTGTTGTTAGACCGGCGTCTATAATATCTACACCCATTCCAACAAGAGTATTCATAACCAATTGCTGGATAATTTCACCGCTTATTCGCGCATCGCGACCAACAACCAATTTCACTCTTTTTTTTGCTGCCGTTTGCTGTATGAAGTTTCCGTATGCAGCAGAAAATTTTACAACGTCTAATGGTGTTAAGTCTTCGCCGGGATTGGGGCCAATTGTACCTCGAAAACCGGAAATGGATTTGATTAGGGTCATTTCAAAATTTTGAGTGTCAAAGATAAAGAAGCTCAAGTAATTATTTTTCTTTGTGACATGAATCATCTCTCACATACAGTATTGTCATTTCCGAATAAAAAAATGATGATCGGACAATTCCTTGGTGATGGGGTGCGTGGAAAAGATTTTAATTATTTCGAACCAGAAATAAGAGCTGGTATTCTGTTGCACAGATGGATAGATTCGAATTTAGATTCTTTTCAATTTATTCAGCAGATTCGAGCGGAAATACGCAGTGAAGTTGGGTTATACAGTCCCGTATTTATTGACATATTGCTTGATCATTTTCGTGCAAAGCACTTTGATACGCTGGGAATGGGTACATTGAAAAAATTTCAAGATGATTGGATTTCGATGTTATTGCCCTTCGAAAATCAAATGTCTAGAAGACTTTTGGGATACTATCAAGCCATGTTGAAATACCAATGGTTTCAAACGTATGAGTCAATAGAGGGGACACAAAAAGTATTGATTCAAATGGCAATGAGGCTTCCAAAGAGTGATGGTCTTCGGGTGGCGTCGATAAAAATGCCTGAGTTTGCAGCTCAATTTGAAAATGACTATCTGCAGTTTTGGAGTGAGTTTGAAAGCATTTTTTTTAAGATTCAACGCGAACACATGAAAGACTTGCCGAAATAGGTTATATTTGTCTGATTCGAAAAAACTCATTTTAAAGACGTTATGCCAAAAATTACATTCTTGATTATTGCCCTTTTTATGCAAATGGGAGTGGCCTTTTGTGCTGAATTTGTTTTTGAAGGGACCTACCAAAATAAAAACCTGTATGTGAGTAATCCGGTTGCTGTTGAAGGTTTTGGCTTCTGTGCCTATGAGGTTACAGTGAACGGTATAGTAACCACCGATGAAGTAAATGCAGCCACATTTGAGATTGATTTCTCAGCGTTATCATTAACTTTTGGTCAGCCTGTGGTTGTAGTCATAAAGCACAAAGACAATTGCGAGCCAACAGTTGCTAATCCTTCTGTTCTATTGCCTGTATCCACATTTGAGTGCAAACAAATTAGTGTGAACGAAGACGGTTTGATTTCCTTCTCAACAACAGGAGAGCGTGTAGCCATTAACTTTTTTATTGAGCAATACAAATGGAATAAGTGGGTGAAAATTGGTGAGATGAATGGGAAGGGTGTAGCGAAAGAAAATATAAATGACTACACATTCAAAACCAAATTGATTGCAGGTGAAAATAAGTTTCGGGTTTCTCAACAATCCTTCGATGGAGCCATTAGGAGTAGCCAGTCAGCATCAATAGTCTCCTCTACCCCAGTAGTGGAATTCGAACGAAACACAAAAGAGATGCTTTTTACGTTTACCGTGCGCACCAACTATGAAATTGTAGATATGTATGGTTTGGTGAAAATGGCAGCCAACGGCGATAAGGTGAACTACTCTAAATTAACCAAGGGAGATTACTTTTTGAATTTCGATAATTCGTCGGTACCTTTCACAATAAAGTAAAATGAAACACATACGTCGGTCATTTTGGCGTGTCATTGGCGTTTCAGCATCGGTTTTAATTTTAGTGGCATCCATGTTTTATCTTTTGAAACATGAGTCGCCCTCTGTAGAGGAAAAGCCAGCCTATGCGGGCATGCCAGACTTAATTTCTTTTGACTTAGACGATATCAAGGAGCGTGGAAAGCTCATTGTACTGACCGAAAATTCCTCTACAACGTATTACACCATACAAGAGCAAAAACTCGGATTTGATTACGAGTTGGCTCAGGCATTTGCGGATTATTTAAAGGTTGACCTGGAGGTTAGAGTGGTGAATGATTTGGATAGCATGTTCGCCATGCTATACAGGGGAGAGGGAGATATCATAGGTTGTAATTTGACGAAAACAGCTGAAAGATTAAATTTCTTGGCTTTCTCGCCTACTCTGTATAAAACAGATCAAGTTCTGGTGCAGCGAATTGATACTTCAAATAAAAATCTTGAAGATGGAATATTGATGAAAGACTCGTTGAGTTTAGACCGAATACCCATTCACGTTCACAGATACTCTTCTTTTTCATCACAACTTAAAGGAATAAAAAGTAGAAGTGGTCAGGCCATTCAAATAGTTGAAGTGAATGGAATGATTGGCACTGAAGAATTAATTCAACAGGTTTCATTAGGAGCAATTCCCGCAACTGTAACAGATAGAAGTTTAGCCAATATGCTTCAGTCGGATTATGTGAACTTGAATATGCAAGTGCCCATTAGCGGTGAACAAGAAATTGCTTGGGCACTTCGTCCGAATGCATATCAACTTCAATTTAAATTGGAAGAGTTTATAAATCGACCTAAATCGCGAAAGTTGATCGAATCACTTCGTGCAAACTACCTCGAGAAATTCGAAGCGTCAGCAGATTCACCTTTTGCAACTCATTTTAAAATGCCACCTGTTTCCAAAGGTGCTATTTCTCCGTATGATTCTTTATACAAAAAATATTGTGTTATACCCGGATGGGATTGGCGATTAATGGCAGCATTGAGCTATGTGGAATCGGGTTTTAATCCTAATGTGGTATCCTATGCGGGTGCTCGCGGACTCATGCAATTAATGCCGGCCTCATTGAAAAGATATGGTTGTGACTCGACCTCAGGACCAGGAGATAACGTGCGGGCAGGTGCAATGCTGATAAAAAATATTGATGAAATTTTTTTAGGCAAGATAAAGAACAAGGAGACCCGATTAAAGTTTGTACTTGCAAGTTACAACGCTGGACCAGGTCATATTCTGGATGCCATGTGTATTGCGAAACAAATTGGAAAATCGGATACTTTATGGGAAGGAAATGTTGCGGAAGCTATGATTTTAAAAACGCAGAGGCAGTATTACACCATGCCATGTGTTCGTAACGGGTATTTAAATGGAGCAGGACCGGTGAATTTTGCGAATAAGGTCATTGCAATCTTCACACATTACAAAGCAAATGGGAAATAGATTGCTTCTTTTCATTTTTCCACTCTTTTTATTCTCTTGCAAAGAGAAAAGTCCCCAGTTTGAACTGAGCGGTCATGTTGAAGACGTCTTTCTTGGGAGTGAGCTAAATGGCGTGAAAGCAACTTTGTTTAAACAAGAAGTTTCCAACGGAGTAGTGAATGCTTTTTATGTTGAAGAGACCACAGGCTATTCAGATGCAAACGGTCTTTTTCAATTGAAGTGGCCAAATCAACAAGTACTTTCCTATAAAATAAAATTAGAAAAGGAAAATTACTATTCAAGAGAGATGATTATTAATTCAGATGAATTGCATTTGAGTTCAGTCAATTCGAAAAACTATGAAATGTTTGCAAAATCTTGGTTGAATTTGAATGTAACCAGTTCGGCACTGACAGGCTCAATTTCTTTTTCATCTCCTGGAACGAGTGAAATTTGCGACTGTGAATCGTTGGGAAATATTTCATTCACAGCAAATGAACCTCTTCAAGTCGATTGTGCAAGTTTCGGAAATGCATACTTGAAATAT
>VGFR01000111.1 GCA_016868835.1 Bacteroidota bacterium
ATGCTGCTGCAACGGTGAACAACGGCTCATGTACGTATGCTGTATCTTACTACCTCGATGCGGATGCCGATGGATACTACGTTTCTTCTACTTCTGCATGTTCTTCTCCAGGTGCGGGATACACTACCACTGCAGGAATCAGCGGTGATTGCAATGACAACAATTCAAACGTAAATGCCGGTGCTTCTGAAATTTGTGGAAACGGAATTGATGAAGATTGTTCGGGAAGTGATTTAGCTTGCGCGGTGGGCGGATGTACAGACAACACAGCCTGCAATTACAATGCTGCTGCAACGGTGAACAACGGCTCATGTACGTATGCTGTATCTTACTACCTCGATGCGGATGCCGATGGATACTACGTTTCTACTACTTCTGCATGTTCATCTCCAGGTGCGGGATACACTACCACCGCAGGAATCAGCGGAGATTGCAATGACAACAATGCCAACGTAAATGCAGGTGCTACTGAAATATGTAGTAACCTCTTGGATGACAATTGCAACGGCAATGTGAATGAAGGGTGTTATGAAAGTAATTTACCCGGAGATAATTATGCAAGTCCAATTAATCTGCCTGTCACTTATTACCCAACCTGCAATACCACAAGCGGTAATTTAAGTGGTATGGGGGCTTCACCATTTGCTCAAACAACATGTATAACGGGTGAAGACCAATGGTATCAATTCACTGCTCAAACAGAAGGAGTTTCCATTGTCTTGAACACATCTGGTTTTGACGCATTAATTGAACTTCAGACAGCAGATGGAACATTCATTGCGGAAGAAAATGCTGTGAATGGACTAGGAAATGAAATTTTAAATTTCATGGGATTGAATTCCGGATCCACATACCGTGTAGGAATTCGAAATTACAATTCAGCGTTAGGTACGGGAAGTTACACGTGCTGCGTGAAGCAATTGAAACGAGGTGGATGTTCATTTGGACCTGGTCCGTATAACCTTTGCCAAATTTTCAAAGCACAATTTGTTTCAGGAGCTCAGTATCGTTATTTATTCACAGGAAATGCGGGACCTGCAAACGGACAAACTTTTACCAAGCTAAGCAATACCGATTTACTTGTATTGAATTCGGTAACACCAACCCTACCCTACGGTTCAAGTTATAATGTACTCATCTCTAACGTATACAATTTATCCAATGGTGCTGGAACAAGCGAAATCATTGAAGTTCCAAATACAGCGGCATGTGCTATGAATACAATTGCAGAGCCATTAACTCAATTGCTCAGTTCACAAAATTGTTCATCCGGCCCTCGTTTCCGCAGCGGAATAGTTCAATCGAGTCCTTGGGTTTGTGGTGCAATCAATTGGAAATGGAAGTTTCAGGAAATAGATGGGAATGGAATCCCCATAGGTTTACCAATTGAACATCTGAGAAATGCGGCCTCAAATACCTTAAACCTAGGTACCGTTGCAGCTCTCCAAAATGGAAAAACGTATCAAGTTCAAACTACACCGGTATTTGGATTCGGCGTGGGTACTTATGGTCCTATCCAAACCATGTGTATCATTGGCTCAGCCGCTGTGGCGAATGACAACAGTCAAAGAATAACGTATGAAAACACAGATAATGTAGATTTAATTCAAGTATATCCTAATCCAGTCAACGGAAATCAAATCACCATTCAATTATCGAATGAAATGGAAGAAGATTATCGTGAAATTCAATTGACTTCCATGATGGGACAACAAATTGTACTGCCAATACTGGTGTATAACGGAATTGGAAGAATTGATCTACCAGATTATTTCAGCAATGGCATATACATGTTAGAATTGAAGAACGGAAAGAATACTATTTCCAAGCGAATAATGGTTACTCGTTAACCTCACTCATTTGAATCAGGGCGAATACTGCGTAATTCAACATATCGCGGTATCCGCTCTCGATTCCTTCGCTTGCTAGAGTTTTACCTGAATTGTCTTCAATCTGCTTGATTCTAAGAATTTTCATCAAGATCAGATCTGTGAAAGATGAAATTCGCATTTCACGCCAAGCCTCGCCATAGTCGTGGTTTTTGGCCATCATTAGGTCTTTTGTCGTTTGAGCCTCTGATTTGTACAAATCAATTGCTTCTTGTACATCCAATTCTAGTGGACTGTTTTCATTGAGTCTCAATTGAATGAGGGTGATGATACAGTAATTGATAATTCCAATAAACTCGTCTTCAATTCCCTCCCCCACTTTGTTTACCCCCGTTACTTCAATGGTTCGAATACGTTGGGCCT
The DNA here is from genome assembly GCA_016868835.1 of Bacteroidota bacterium. Taxonomy (GTDB): domain Bacteria; phylum Bacteroidota; class Bacteroidia; order Flavobacteriales_D; family Sanyastnellaceae; genus CAIZGX01. The sequence continues at coordinate 2,253 of VGFR01000111.1, forward strand.
TTATAAATATCTGATCCGTTAAACTTGACGTACGAAGGATTCTCCAAGCGGTTCCATAATCATGCGTTTTTTTAGAAAATAAATCAATGCATTTATGAATGACCTGGTCGTACTGATTTGAGGTATTGGGCTTAGAAGTTGTCATACAAGTTCAAATTCTTCATCTTTGCGCAAAGATAAGTCAACATGACACTGAATTTCTCAAGCCCGTTAATCATGGGAATTTTGAACGCTACGCCCGACTCTTACTTCTCTGCAAGTCGAATCAACGATTTAAAAAAATTAGAAGTTCATGTGAATCAGATGCTTCTTGACGGTGTAGATATTTTGGATATTGGTGGACAAAGCACGCGACCTGGGGCTATAAAAATCTCAGCAGACGATGAATGGTCACGTGTTTCGCAAATGATTTCATTTTTGAAATCAACCTTCCCCGCAACACCCATCAGCATTGATACATTTTATTCTGAAGTTGCAGAGAAAGCACTTGATCTCGGAGCCACTATTGTCAATGATGTTTATGCCGGAAGAGAATCTTCAAAAATTTATGAAGTGAGTCAGAGGTATAATGCATATTATGTGCTCATGCATTCCAGAGGCGATGCATCAACAATGCATACCCTGAACAACTATAACAATGTCACAGAGGAAGTAAAGATGTTCTTTTCAAATGAAGTACGTGAAAAGCAACTTTCCGCAGATGCAAAAATTATATTGGATCCAGGATTTGGCTTTGCAAAAGATACTGAGCAAAACTTTGAATTGCTAAACAATCTCAATCATCTTCAATCTTTCCATTGGCCCATTTTAGTGGGAATTTCTCGAAAAAAAATGATCCAACATACATTGAACTGTAACGCTGATGAGGCACTCAATGGAACAACGGCCGTTCATATGGCAGCTTTAGAACGAGGCGCCAATATTCTTCGTGTCCATGATGTGAAACAAGCAAAAGAATGCATTCAATTATTCCTTGTGCTCAACCGAAGCCAAGGTATTTTGCATTAACGAAACAATGGTCATAGGCCCTACTCCGCCAGGCACAGGCGTAATAAAACTGCATTTGGAAGAAACCTCTTCAAAGTTTACATCACCTAGCAATCGAAATCCTGATTTTTTTGATGCATCGTTAACTCGCGTAATACCAACATCAACAACCACTGCTCCGGCTTTAACCATGTCACCTCGCAAGAATTCAGGAATTCCAACAGCAGCTATGATGATATCTGCCGACTTACATATTTCCTCAATGTTCTTTGTTTTGGAGTGACACAAGGTAACGGTGCAGTTACCGAATGGATGATTTCGCTGAAGTAAAATAGACATCGGCAGTCCAACTATGTGTGACCTTCCCAATACAACAGCGTGTTTTCCTGAAGTTTCAATGTTGTTCCGCTCCAACAATGTAATTATGCCCATAGGAGTAGCTGGAAGAAAGGTCTTCATATTTAACATCATTCTTCCTACATTTTCCGGATGGAAACCATCAACGTCTTTCATGGGATCAATAGCCAACAATATCTTTTTCTCGTTGATATGTTGCGGGAGAGGAAGTTGAACAATATATCCATCAATATCTGGATTCAAGTTCAGTTTTTCGATTTCAAATAACAAGTCATGCTCTGAAATATCCTCAGTCAAATGAATCAAAGTTGAGTCAAACCCAACCTCATTGCACGCCTTTACCTTCGCATTCACATACGTTTGACTTGCACCATTATTACCTACAAGTACCGCAGCTAAGTGTGGAATTTTTTTATTTTCTGATTTTCGTTTTTCAACTTGTTCCTTCAATTCCAATTTAATGGTCTTTGAAACTGATAATCCGTCAAGTAATTGCATGCCTATTGAATTGATTTTCCAAAGTAACGAATGAAAATTCAAAAATTGAGATTTTAAGTTGGTGTACGAAATACACTTTCCTATATTTGAAACACATTCAATGCATATGAGAAAAAACCTTTACACGATTTTACTTGCGTTATTTAGTTTGAATTTGTCGGCTCAAATTTTATCTTCCACACCAACATTTCCAACCCAAACAGATCAAATCACAATTATATACGATGCCACTTCAGGCAATGGTGATTTAACCGGATTCATTCCTGTCTATGCGCATACAGGTGTGATTTCAAGCAACAGTGCGAATGCCAATGATTGGCAACATGTCATTGGAAACTGGGGAACAGCAGACCCCAATGTAGTCATGACTCCACTCGGAAATAACTTACATCAAATCGTAATAACCCCTCAAACTTTTTACGGGCTAAATGTTGGTGAAACTGTAACTAAACTCATGTTTGTATTTCGAAATCAACAAGGAACAACAGTAGGAAGAAATGCAGATGGAAGTGACATTTACCTTGATATATATCCTGCAGGATTCAACGCCTCTTTATCACAACCTATAAACAATTCACAAATTGTGAACGCAGGGCAGAATGTATCCGTTGTGGCGAATGCATCTCAAGCCTGCAACATGACCATCTCAATGAATGGCACCGTGGTAGCAAGTGGAAATGGTGTTTCAACTTTGAACTATACATTTAATCAATCTGCATCTGGAAGCTATGTTCTCTCGCTTTCGGCCGACAATGGAAGTGAAATAATCACAGACGAAAAAACATTGATTATTATGCCATCTATACCTGTTGCGGCGTCACCTTCAGAAACCCTAGATGGAATTAATTATACTTCGGGTAGTTCGGTTCGTCTTCAACTTTATGCCCCGAACAAAGATTATGTTTTTGTCGTTGGCGACTTCAACAACTGGGAACTCAATTTGAACTTCCTCATGAATAGAACCCCAGATGGTTCAACCTATTGGATCGACATTCCGAACTTACAGTCAGGAGTAGAATATCGTTTTCAATATCACATTGATGCGGAAGGTTTGCGTGTAGCAGATGTTTACGCAGATAAAATTTTAGATTATTGGAATGATCCATGGATCAGCGAAACAACTTATCCGAATCTCATTGATTACCCTGTTGGATTAACATCTGAACCTGTTTCTGTATTTCAAATAAATCCTGCGGCATTCAATTGGACCGATCAAGCTTTTGTTCGTCCTGCCAAAAGCAAATTGGTGGTTTATGAATTGTTGGTTCGCGATTTTCTCGAAGACCGTTCTTACCAGTCGCTCAAAGATTCTTTAGATTATCTTGAGAACTTAGGTGTTACAGCCATACAGCTTATGCCAATCAATGAGTTTGAAGGAAATAACAGCTGGGGTTATAATCCATCATTTTATTTCGCTCCAGATAAGGCATATGGTACCGCTGAAGCATTGAAAACATTTATCAATGAAGCTCACAACAGAGGCATTGCTGTCATTCTAGATATTGCTTTGAACCACAGCTTTGGACAGAATCCTATGGTTCGAATGTACTTCAATCCAAATGCAGGCGACTATGGTCAGCCTACGGCAGAGAACCCTTGGTTCAATCAAACACCCAAACATGATTTTAACGTGGGTTACGATTTTAATCATGAAAGCTCACGCACTCGAGATTTTTGTAAGCGCGTTCTCGCTTATTGGATGAACGAGTTTCATGCGGATGGATACAGATTTGATCTTTCAAAAGGATTTACCCAAAACTACACACTAGGCAACATTGGTGCTTGGGGAGCGTACGATCAAAGTCGAATTAACATTCTAACTGACTATTATAGCCACATTCAAGCGAATGAGCCTGGTGCTTATGTAATTCTTGAACACTTCGCGAACAACGATGAAGAAAGTACATTATCGAGCAACGGCATGATGCTTTGGGGAAATTTGAATCATGAATATTCGGAAGGATCCATGGGATACACCTCAAACTTCTCATGGGGAAGTTACCAAAACAGAGGTTGGTCACAACCCAATTTAGTAACATACGCAGAGAGTCATGACGAAGA
>VGFR01000112.1 GCA_016868835.1 Bacteroidota bacterium
TTCACAATTTGTCAAGGGTGAAATTAACCTCTTGTCCGAATCGGGAAATGTCCGATTCGTAAACTTGCGAACGATAGATTGTTTATGGTATTGCTTACAGATCGAAGGGTGCTTTCCCCTGACGAACGACTAAAGGTGTGTTTCCTGTTAAATCAACAACTGTTGATTGGTCATGTGTAGCCAACTCGTTTAAAAAGATTGCATTGACCTTCGTCTCCCAATTTTCAATGAGATCATCTTGAGAAAAATCCTCCATAGGAACGGTGGTTACTGCAAGCGGTTGGCCCAACATGGCAACCAATTCACGTAATAGCGCGTGATTGGGAACCCGCAATCCGATTGAGGTTCGTCGAGATAAAAAAATCTTTGGAATCAAGGGGCTTGCGTGCAACAGAAAAGTATAGGCTCCAGGTGTATGATTTTTCAGCAATCGAAAAAAAGGAGTCGGGATAGGTTTTGAAAATGTCGCTAGATTTGATAGGTCTGAACAAACAATGCTGAATCGTGCCTTATCCATTCGAATGCCCTTCAATTGGGCCATTCGTTCTATGCCCGATTTGTTCGACATGGCGCATGCAAAGGCATAGGACGTATCTGTGGGAAGAATAACAACGCCGTTGCTATTCAAAAACTCAAGTGCAGTTTGAAGGTGACCCGCGTGTTCAAACCCGTGGATCATGAATTGGATTCAGCGGCTTTTTTATGGTCAGCTAAAAACTGAGCTAAGCCACTGTCTGTCAACGGATGTTTCAACAAAGCCATAATTGCACTCAAAGGACCCGTCATGACATCAGCCCCAATTTCGGCACATTGCACAATGTGCATCGGGTGCCTTACAGAGGCGGCAAGAATTTCAGTGTCAAATCCGTAGTTATCATAAATGATTCGAATTTGTTCAATCAATTCTAAACCGTCAGTGGAAATATCGTCTAATCTTCCAATGAAAGGACTAACATAAGAAGCACCAGCTTTTGCCGCTAAAAGGGCCTGTCCTGCTGAAAAGACCAACGTACAATTCGTTCTAATTCCGTGATCTGTAAAGTAGCGTATGGCTTTGATTCCATCTTTAATCATGGGAACCTTCACTACAATGTTCGGGTGCAAACTAGCTAAAAACTCCCCCTCCTTGATCATCTCGTCATAGTTGGTGCTAATGACCTCAGCACTCACATCGCCTTCTTGAACAATCTCACAGATATCTACATAATGTTTCATTACACGGTCGTGACCAGATATCCCTTCTTTAGCCATTAGACTTGGATTTGTTGTTACTCCGTCGAGAACTCCTAAATCCTTTGCTTCACGAATTTGGTCTAGGTTTGCTGTGTCGATGAAAAATTTCATAATGTGTATTTTTTTTTGCAAAATTAGTCAGCCGAGTGAAACCCGAGAAAAGAACTTTCCACAAACGATTCACAAAATTTTTACTCTTGAACATCGTTCATGGATTTATCTTTGAACACATATGGCACGTCTCATTGCTTTCATTTCTTTCACTATATTGGTCCAACTTGCAGGGGCGAGCAAACTTTTGGTTCCTATGGATGACGCTCAAAGCAATCATCTGAAAGCATATGGCATTGCCTATTGGACATTAGAACAACGATTGCCATTGGAGTGGCTGTTGAATTATCGCGGTGGAAGTTTTCTGTTTGAAAACATTCCAAGTATTCAAAAGGTATGTACTGAGCGTGGAGTCTCTTTTCAAGTAATTGCAGATGCGCAGGTCAATCAGATTTACCAAGAAATTGCCGATCCTGAAGTTAACATGGAGCGTGTAAAACTTGAAGTAGCCCCGAAAATTGCCGTTTACTCTCCGGCTGGAAAATTACCTTGGGACGACGCGGTAACAATGGTTCTTACCTATGCCGAGATTCCGTATACTACCATTTACGATACAGAAGTGGTACAAGGCAAATTACCTGAGTATGATTGGCTGCACCTGCATCACGAAGATTTTACCGGACAATACGGAAAATTCTATGCTGCATACAGCAATGCGCCTTGGTATAGAGAGGAGGTTCGTTCACAAGAGGCAACAGCCTCAAAGTTAGGATTCGCAAAAGTTTCAGAGATGAAGCGACAAGTTGCCTTGAACATTAAAAACTTTGTTATCGGGGGTGGCTTTTTATTTACCATGTGTAGTGGCACCGATTCGTACGACATTGCATTGGCCGGACAAAATACAGACTTGGTTGAAAGTGTTTTTGATGGAGACCCAAGCGATGCTAACGCACAAAAGAAACTGGACTTTTCTCGAGGTTTTGCTTTCGAAAATTACACTTTAATTAAAGATCCCATGGTCTATGAATTTTCAAATATTGATGGCACCGAGGATCAGTTGAAAATGAAAGAAGAAAATGATTTCTTCACATTGTTTGACTTCAGTGCCAAATGGGATATTATTCCAACCATACTTACTCAAAACCACACCCAAGTTATTCGCGGGTTCATGGGACAAACAACCTCTTTCAGAGCTCAATATTTGAGAAAAGATGTAACCATCATGGGAGAAGCAAAAAGCATTGGATGTGCGCGTTATATTCACGGAGAGATGGGACAGGGCCAATGGACCTATTATGGTGGGCATGACCCGGAAGATTACCAGCATCGCGTGGGCGACCCTCCTACCGATTTAAATCTTCATCCAAATTCTCCCGGATACAGACTCATCTTGAATAACATTTTATTTCCCGCTGCCAAGCGAGAAAAACAAAAAACATAATTTTTTTGTAACCTTTCTCATTCCTTAACGTTATCAGATAGCACATGCCTCAGGTCTAAGAGACAAATTGCATTGGTTAAGATTAAGGTTAAGTACTAAAAAGCCCAGAAAACGTTCTGGGCTTTTTAGTTTTTGAAATTTCAAGTTATTTATTCTTCGGATGAAGATGTGAATTTCTTCGTGAATAGGTGAAGTAAATAAGTAAACCGAGCATCATCCAATAGCAAGCTACTTTCAATGTTTCCACATCGAGAGCTACAATCATTCCCAAGCAAATTATTATACCCATGATTGGAACAAAAGGAACCAACGGCGTTTTAAACGGACGCTTGAACTCGGGGTTCTTTACACGCATGATCCAAACACCTGCACTCACCAACACGAAAGCGAAGAGTGTTCCAAATGACGTTAAATCTCCGGCTACAGAACCAGGGACAAAAGCGGCAAATGCACCAACGAAAACAAATAAAATCCAATTGGCTTTGTAGGGAGTCTTAAACTTCGGATGCAATTCACCGAATGCCTTTGGCAATAGGCCGTCGTTCGACATGGAGTAAAATACACGACTTTGTCCCATGAGCATAACCAAAATAACCGATGAGAATCCGGCCAAAATAGCTACTGTAACACCTGTACTGAGCCATTCATATCCTTTCATATACGTGCTAATTGCGTATGAAACTGACGCCTCTTTTCCTAGAGCAGGGTCACCAAAGTCAGACCACGGAGCAACCCCGGTTAGCACGTGTCCGAATAAAATATACAAAATGGTACAAACCACCAATGAACCTAAGATACCGATTGGCATGTCGCGCTTTGGATTCTTCGCTTCTTGAGCCGCAGTTGATACCGCGTCGAAACCAATAAAGGCAAAAAACACAATGGCTGCGCCACCAAGAACGCCTCCCCAACCCCACTCGAAGAAACCTTCATGACCTTTTACTCCCTCTGGAATTAGATAAGGCTCGTAATGGCTTCCATCGATATACTGCCAACCAATGACAATGAATACAAGCACAATGGCCACTTTCAAGAATACAATAATGGCATTCACGAAAGCCGATTCTTTTGTTCCCTTGATGAGGAGAAGAGTCAAAGCAAGTAATATCACCAGTGCCGGAGCGTTGATAATTCCCGATGCAGTGTGTACTTGTTGTGATAACTCTGGACCAAGTTTACCGATTTGTTCGGCAGATAATACCAAATTACCGTGGTGCAAAGACTTTCCTGCATCGAGCAATGTAGCTGCCGCATTCGCTGCTTCACCGCTCAAGTATGAAATACTTTCAAAGGGTGAGTGGCACCATTCATACGGTATGGCTCCACCGAGTAGGTTATTTAAATATTCGCTCCATGCAATGGAGACAGTTGCAGCACCGAGTGCATATTCCATCACCAATGCCCAACCAATGATCCAAGCAACAAGCTCACCCATGGTTACAAATGAGTAAGCGTATGCGCTTCCTGAAATGGGAATCATGGCCGCAAACTCTGCGTAGCAAAGGCCTGCAAAGGCGCAACCAATGGCAGCAACAATAAACGATATGGTTACGCCATTTCCTGCAGCCTCAGCAGCGGCTGCAGCTGTTCGAACGAACAGGCCGGCCCCAATGATGGCTCCAATTCCTAGTGCAACTAACTGAAATGCTCCAAGCGATCGCTTCAATGAATGCTCACCGCCCTCTGCCTCACTCATAATTGATGTGAGATCTTTTTTCCTCCAAATTGACATACGTTGTGGTTTAGGTATAGCCACAAATATAAAACAATCGAACAAACATCACAGATAATGGTTTAAGCAGTAAATAAGATACAATGAAAGACCTACTGATAGAAATTGAAGAACAGGGTAATGAACACGTGATGACTAGCGTGGAAACGCCCCTGCGTGAGGATGCCTTTCTTTTGAATGACTCTGAAAAAATTGCTTTGATTGAAGATAAGTTCCGAGACATCATGAATATTCTTGGGTTGGACTTAACTGATGATTCACTTCGAGGCACCCCCTATCGTGTAGCCAAAATGTATGTCCAAGAAATTTTTTCTGGCCTTAGTCCTGAAAACAAACCCGACATCAAGCTCTTCGAAAATAAATATCAATACAAGGAGATGCTCGTTGAAAAGAATATCACCTTCTTTTCCAACTGCGAACATCACTTTGTACCCATCATTGGAAAGGCTCACATTGCCTATATCTCAAATGGAAAAGTTATTGGCCTTTCCAAATTGAATCGCATTGTACAATACTTTGCGAAACGCCCGCAAGTTCAAGAACGCCTAACCATTCAAATTGCGAATGAACTCAAAAATGTTCTCGGCACTGAAGATGTTGCGGTACTCATAGATGCTACCCACTTGTGTGTCAGTTCTAGAGGGGTGCAAGACATCAACAGTTCTACCGTAACCGCCTCCTATGGCGGAGCATTCCAAACCGAAGCAAAACAAACTGAATTCCTTAAATACGTTCAACTTTAATTCGAATGAAAAATTTTTTAGTCATTGGCGGAAGCAAAGGAATTGGCCAAGCCCTTATACCACTTTTACAAGCGTCCGGACACCAAGTATATAGTACGGATAGAACAACCTATGCGGCAGGCGGTGACTCCTTGCCCATTCCAAGCGATGTTATCTTGGACGGTATTGCATACTGCCCCGGAAGTATTCAACTGGTGCCATTCACCCGCATTTCTGAAAGCATGTTCAACGAAGAGATGCATTTAAACACATACGGCGCTCTGAAAGCGGTTCAATTGGCATTGCCACATCTTAAGAAAGCCGATCAAGCTAGTATTGTCTTCTTCAGCACAGTCGCCGTTCAAACCGGCATGCCTTTTCATGCCGCAGTAGCCATGACAAAAGGAGCCATTGAAGGATTAACGCGTTCGTTAGCCGCAGAGCTAGCTCCAAAAATTCGTGTTAACGCCATTGCTCCGTCACTAACAGCAACAACGCTCGCAGAAAAATTCATCAACACACCGGAAAAAATAGAGGCCTCAGGCAAACGCCATCCCTTGAACAGAATTGGTGAAGCGGAAGACATTGCGGCTGCAGCCAAATTCTTGCTCGACTCAGAAAGCAGTTGGATTACCGGACAAATCATTCACGTGAACGGAGGAATTGGACAATTGAAAATGTTGTAACTTTTAAATTCAAGTGTACTTTCGCGTTTGATTTAAAACTTATGGCATTAATTGAAGAAATGAATAAGAACGGCAACTGGCTGTTCAGATGGAGAAGTTTTTTACCGCTTGCACTTTATGCTTTAGCCGCTCTTGTTATTTGGTTCGAATTGGATACAGACCAACCCTTGTTCAATAAAAACTGGGCAATTGTATGTTTGAGTGTAGCCATGTTCGGGCAGGTTATTCGAGTAATTACCATTGGGTTTA
>VGFR01000113.1 GCA_016868835.1 Bacteroidota bacterium
GTGTGGAGTTAATCTGTTGTCTTTTAGATAATCTGCTGCACGCTCTAGAACGGTTGTTCGGTTTCCGTTTACGTCGGCCATGATCATTTCATAGATTTGAACTTGCTGGTTTGAGGTGATCAAATCATAGTGTGGCTCAACATCATCTTCGTTGGCCAGTGTAAAGTCCGGATTCATTTTTCCTGAATGAAAAACTTCATTTCCAGCGTCGTCAACAGCTATGAATTCAACGTAAGCTCTACGTGATGGGTATCCGCTTGGGAATTTATGTCCGGCCAAATTTGTCAACTTCACGGTATATTTCGCAGTGTCATTTTGAACGCCGTTTTCAGTGAGTGTGACAAGGGCAGTTTCATTTTGAAGTTGGTATAGTGTGCGTTGAATAACGGTGTTGAAGTGCTCTTCGGTGGCAGTTACTCCTAAAGTGGCAGCGTTGTTTTTTAACATGCCCAACATGAATGTATTGCCTCCAACCAAGATGTGTTGGCCATAATTGGGTCTACCAGGTAGAAATGAGTATCCAGAGGCTAGTACTATATCTTCTTGTAGTCTGGGCATGTGACAACCTTGGCATTCCTGCTGTAGGCCCGGTGTTTCATTGTAGGAAGAATTCAACCACTCGTGATAGGTGGCTTGTTCAATGAATTTTTGTCCGGTAAAATTTCCATCTAAGTCGGCTGTATGCGTCTCTAAGGAGTGGCAGCCAGCACAAAATTCAGATTGAGAAACTTTATGATTTCCCAGAGGTAAGTAACCCACAAAGCTTTGCATAGCTGCTTCGAATATGGGTGTTTGCTGTTCTTCAGAAACATAAGGACCATAAATGGTATCTCTGTGATAGAAAAGTTCACCACTGAAATGAGTACCCAAACCTTCCATTTTTTGTTGGTGACAAGCCCCACAGTTCACCCCATCTCGTGCCAATGAGTCGTTATCTAATTCAAGAAGCGAATAGTTTGGGTTTCCGTTCAGCAATTGATTGGTATATTTTCCCACAGGAGCATGGCAAGATGTACACTTATTTATTAATTCTTGAGCGTGACTTGGATTGACTAATATTTCGTGTTCAATCTTCGCTCGCCAAAATGGATCTTTTGCACTATTGGCCATTATGGTGGCTCTCCAGTTGGTAGCTGGACTCACGTCTTCGCCCTCTTGCGTAATGTTCGCATAGTCTACAGGGTCATCACCATGACATCCTCCACATCTTCCTGAACCCGTAAAGAAAGAGTTGTCCCCTACGGGTAGGCTTGTACCATTCATCATTTTTTCCATGTCTTCTTTCGAATGATATGGCACTGGTGTGGGGGTATCAGACCATGATATACCCATGAGGGAAACAAGCAATACGAGTGATGCTCCTGCCACTAAAGATTTGCGTTGAGCTAAGATGTAGAATACGTGCATGAACCTAAACAATTTTCAGTTCATGCAAGATAGAGGTCAAGAACCTTAATCAAAAAATTTTTAATCAAAATAATTTAATAATTCTTGCAATGATGATGGAAATCATTAGTGTCCACCGCCCGAAGTGGCTTCGAGTGAGATGTTTTGTTTTTTCAAAATACCACCAACGCGATATGCGTAAAAGGCAAGGTAAGCGAAGCAGGCTACACCAACCCAGTACGAATGCTGAATTCCCAAATGATTATCCGCCAAATATCCTTGAAGAACAGAAATAAAACCACCACCCATAATCATCATCACCAAAAGGCTAGAACCCGTATTGGTTTTATCACCCAATCCGGCAATGCCCAAGGTGAAAATGCATGGCCAAAGGGTACTACAGAACAAGCCAACACCAATAAAACTGTAAACGCTTATCATTCCTTCAGCGAAAATTCCTGTTATTAGAGCTCCTATTCCAAGTAAGGAATAGGTCAGTAGCTGTTTAACCGGATGGCCCCCAGTAATGGCATCAGCCGCGCTAAGCAAGATGACAAGAAAGAGATAAGGATAAAATTGTGTTACGTCATGTCCTGCAATGAGGTTGACCAATGCAAAAATGGAAAAGGCAACAAAAGGAAGTAGCAGACTTAATCTCGTTTTTGCAGATTCACTGATGTTGAAAGCCCCCGCAGCTGAAGTCCATCGCCCAATCATTAGACTCGCCCAGAAGAGAGAAACAAAAGGAGCAACTGCCTCTTTTGGAGTATTCAGTTTTTGCTTCATAAATTCAGGAAGATTGCTTGCTGTTGAAACCTCAACACCAACGTAGACAAAAATGGCAATCATTCCCATCCACAATTGTGGATACTTCAACGTCTGTGAAATACTTGATCCTTCATTTGATGAGGTTTCAGAGGCAATGCGATCAGGCACAGAACTAAATTTAAAAAATACAGCTGCTAATATGAAAGCCGCGCCAAGAACGAGATATGGAATTTGAACAGATTCTAAATTCAAACTAGACTTCTCACTTCCCAACGCACCAAAAATGGCAAAGCTTACAATGACAGGTCCAATGGTTGTACCCACATTATTTATTCCACCGGCAAGACTTAAACGCATATTGCCTTTCGAAGGATCACCCATTTGAATGGCCAACGGATTTGCAGCAATTTGTTGAAGCGAAAAACCAAGGCCAACGGTGAAAAGTCCTGAAATAAGTAAAATGAATGAAGATGAATTTGAGGCAGGAATAAACAGGAGCGTTCCAAGTGCTGAAATAATGAGTCCTAATGCAAGACCATTTCGGTATCCTAGAGAATTGAGAATGTCTTTCTTCAGGATGAATGAAATTAAAAAGTATAAAAGAGAACCAACAGTGTAGGCTACATAAAAGGCAAACGATATCAATTGCGATTCGAGTTGACTGAGCTTGAGGGCGTCTTTAAAAACAGGTATTAGAATGTCATTACTGGCTGCAACGAATCCCCAGAAAAAGAAGATCACGACTAATGTTGCAAATGCACCTTTAGGAGCTTGTTTCATTGAATAATTATTGAATGATTAAGGTTTGGGTTTCAATGCTTGTGGCATTGGAAATACGAATGCAATATACGCCTTTTGGGAAGGTGGAAATGTCTATGTTATTTATTTCTCCTGCAATTGCTTTTTGAAGAATTACCTGACCTGTTGCATCAATGAGCTGCAACTGTCTCGGAGAAGAAGCAGAGATGATTTGAACGAACTGCCCAGAGGCTGGATTTGGAAATACTTTCGACTCATTTGAAATTTCAAAAACTGAGATGTTCGGTGGACATGCATTACAACTTTGCCAGCAAACGGTATCAACCACTTCGTTTTCATTCAGGTTAATGACTCTGTTGGTGAATTCGCCGTTTGTTATGGTACAACTGCTTCCGGGTAGGAGTGTTTCGGCATTGGTCCAATTATCTGTTGAAAATTTATATTCATAGGTTCCAGGAAGAAGAGACAATGTGGTTTCCCAGATTTCATCACCATTGGAATCGGTCATGGCGTTGCAGTTTCCGCACCAATTGTTGAATGTTCCATTGACTTCGGGAGTGGAGTAGGTGCCAACAAAATCGGTCATGTCAAGTTGAAAAGTAACATCTACCGGGAAAATTGTTTCTTGACAATTTGTACAACTTCCGAAACAAACTGGTGGGAGAATAACATCTTCATTGGCATACAAGGTTCTGTTTGTGTATCCGAAATTGGTTGTGGTGCAAGATGATCCAGCCAGGAGATTCTCTTGTCCGGTCCAACTGTCATATGAGAACTTGTATTCATACGATCCGGTATTCAAGGGAATGGTAATTTCCCAAATGTTATCTCCATTGGCATCGGTCATTGGAGCGCAATTCCCACACCAGTTGTTAAATGTGCCATTGACTTCGGGAACTGAAAAATTATCAGTAACATTGGTCATGTCTACTTGAAAAGTAACGTTGTGCACGGCCCCAGTTTCTTGATAAACACGAATGTAGTCAACCTCCATAGTAGCCGGAAAAACCGTATTTGCATTAGGTGAACCGGGCCAGTTTCCACCAACTGCAACATTCATAATCAAGAAAAAGGTTTGGTGAAATTCTTCGGTGCTGTTTACATTATTTTCTATGCTCGCACTGTGGTACTCAACATCATCGAGATACCAACGTATGGCGGTATCATCCCAAATAACACTGTAGGTGTGGAACTGGCTAGCATCACATGCTGTGGAACCACCCCAATAGGCGTGTCCTCCAGCATCCCAGTGCATGGTGCCATTGATTTCTGGACTGTTATTGACGTGTTCAACAACATCAATTTCTCCGCATTGAGGCCAACTCACGGCATCTATATTCTGGCCTAACATCCAGAAGGCAGGCCAAAGACCCTGACCCAATGGCATTTTTATTCGTGCTTCAATTTTTCCGTATTGAAAAGAAAATTTATTTTTTGAAATAATTCTCGCGGACGAATAATCACTTTGGCCAATGGATTGTTCGAGTGCATTGATTTTTAGCGAACCGTTTGATACACTGCTGTTACTGGATGAATTGGTATAGGATTGCAATTCGTTGTTTCCCCAACCATTAAAACCAGTACCAATTTCGTGAGTCCAGTTGCTGGCATTGATGGAATTACCATCGAATTCGTCGGCCCAAATCAGTTGCCAGGTTTGACCTTGAGCTAGAATAGTTCCTAGCCCAAGAATCAAAATGGATATTGTTTTTTTTATCATTTTTCAATTGCAATTTTAACCGATTTCAATTCACTGTTGTTTTGAAGTTGAAGTTGGTAAATACCTTCTGCGTTGTTTTCAAGAGATAAATTAAACTTGCTTTGATTTGAGATTCCACTTTGAACAATCCTTCCGCTCATATCCAAAATGGTATAATTGATTGGCAATGCCATTTCAGAAATCACATTCAATACGCCATGTGTTGGATTCGGGAATACAGTAACTTGAGTTTCCAATTCGCTTACAGCGCCGCAATCTAGGGTTATGGGGTTGTTTGCTGTAATTGGGAATGGAACTGCAGGGAATTCAGTAGAAGTGACCATTCCATTTGCTACGTTACCATACAAGGTCAGAATATTTCCGAAAATATCTTCAGCTAAAATTTCCAATGTAAAGGTTGAATTGTTCATCGTATTGAGGTATCCGCCAATTGGTAATCCTGAATTGGTTTCTACGGTGTCTGTCTCTAAACCATTATCGAAAAGTACAGAGCCGCTGATGATACCATTCACATACATATTAACAGAAATGATCCAGTTTTCACATTTTCCACTTGAATAAAAATAGAAGTTGTTGTCAGTCACTGATTCGCAAGCATTGCAACTCGCCCAACATACCGTTTGCAGTGTTGTATCTGAAGAAAGTGTTAGGCTTCTGTTTGTGAAGCCATCGGTTGTAATGGTGCAAAACATGCCTGGTGTAAGCTCTTCTTGCCCGGTCCAAGCATCATGTGAAAACTTGTATTCGTAGTTGCCAGGTAACAGAGTAATGGTAGTTTCCCAAATGTTATCACCGTTTAAATCTGTAAGTGGGTTGCAGTTGCCACACCATCCGTTGAAAGTTCCGTTCACTTCTGGTGTAGTGAAGGTGCCTGTGTATTGTGACATGTCAACTTTGAAGGTTACGTTAACTGGAATGGCGGTACTTCCGCAATCGGAGCAGCTAGACCAACAAACTACAGGAAGGGTAATGTCTGAATTCACTGCCAACGAACGATTGGTGTAACCAAAATTAGTAACAGTACATGTGCTGCCTTGCAATAAAGTTTCTTGTCCAGACCAGGTGTCGTAAGCAAATTTGTATTCGTAATTACCAGCTGAAAGAGGTATTGTAATTTCCCAAATGTTGTCACCGTTTGCGTCAGTCATTGGGGCGCATCCACCGCACCATCCGTTAAAATTACCATTCACCTCTGGTGTGGTGAATCCAGTTACGTTTTGCATGTCAACCTGGAATGTAACGTTGTAGGTTACTGCATAGGTACAAGAACCGTCATCTTCTGTAGCAGCAGCATTATAGTTGGTTGCTGTTGGATCTGTGCAACCAGGAACAACTGCTGGAGTGTAACAATTCAATTCAATGTTGTCAATGAGTAATGTTCCACCAGCACCAATAAAAGCTCCCGCAGCCATGTTGAAATGCATGCGGAAAAGGGTTGCAGCACCAACGTTATTGAAAACGAAAGAGTAGTGGGTC
>VGFR01000114.1 GCA_016868835.1 Bacteroidota bacterium
TTTTTAGTTGGTCGCGATCATGTTGAAAGCGGCATTCATGAAGCGGTTCAATTGATGCACATTCATGACAAAGCAAAAGTTATTCTTCCCTCTGGTAGAGCGTTCGGATTGCTGGGCGACGATGCTAAAATTCCAATGAATTCAATTGTTCTTTATGACATTGAACTTCTGGGTATTCGTTAACTGTTATTCTGAATTTTTCTTACCTTAAACAAAAATCTATTCATGTTAAAAACCATTGTTTTGCTGATTACGGCTTTATTGGTCATGCCGCTCATTGCCTTTTATTTAGACCCCAATTTAATTCCAATGCAATGGGAAATGCTTGTTTGGGGAGGGTATTCAGCCCTAAGTGTCGCAGCAATTTGTTTTGTGCTAGCAGAGCTCACAGGTAATTGCAGTCAAGTAGATAAGATATGGAGTATTGCACCACTAATTTATGTTTGGGAATATGCGCATATTTCCAACTACCAACCGAGGTTTATTCTTATGGCCGTGGTGGTGAGTTTATGGGGAATTCGATTAACCTATAATTTCAGCAGAAGAGGGGCTTATTCATGGAAGTTTTGGGCCGGAGAAGAAGATTACAGATGGGAAGTACTTCGTCAGAACCCTTTATTTAATTCGCGATTGAAATGGAGCCTTTTTAATTTATTCTTCATTTCTTTTTATCAGAACATTCTTATTTGGCTCATTACATTACCAGCCATTTATGCATTCAAATCCGGCGATTCTGGAGAAATTGGTTGGAAGGAAATGGCTGTAGCTGTTACCGTTTTGGTTTTTCTATGCATTGAGACAATTGCAGATCAACAGCAATGGAATTTTCAAAATGAAAAACACAGACGTATACGAGATGGAAAAAATACGGAGTTGCCATATACGAAGGGATTTGTGCATCTTGGACTTTGGTCCGTTGTGCGTCATCCGAATTATGCCAGTGAACAAAGTATCTGGATTACATTTTATTTCTTCAGTGTAGCTGCTACAGGTAATTGGTTAAATGGAAGTTTGGTTGGGGCTGTTTTGCTTGTGTTGCTCTTCCAGGGCAGTGCAGATTTCAGTGAGGGTATCTCTATGAAGAAATATGCGGCATATGAAGATTACATTCGAACCACACCTCGATTTGTTCCAGGACTTAAGAAAATAATCTCAATATTTTCGAGATAAGTCCTTTGTTGTTGTAGGGCGGATAAACCAATTGACTCGAACTAAAAAGTCGGCTAGCATGCACCTCAGAGGTAATGTGCGAGAATTCTAAAAAACCCTGATAACCATGAGAATATCCAATTCCTGAATTGTTTATTCCACCGAATGGCATGCGAACATCGCTGATGTGCATGAACACATCATTGAAAGTAACTCCGCCTGAAGTACAATTATATGCAAAGAACTTTTGGTTTTTTCTATTTCTCGAAAAAATATACATAGCTAATGGTTTCGGTCCATTTCGAATGAAGTCTACCGCTTGTTCATTCTTCTCGAATGTGAAAATGGGAAGTAGCGGTCCAAAAATCTCCTCGGAAAAAATATCCATGTCGTCATTCACATTCTCTAAAATGGTGAGCCCCATGATTCGCTGTTCTATGTTGCTTACACCTTCATAAATAATTTTAGCCCCTTTTTGAATAGCATCTGTTTTCAGGTGAACCAGGCGGTTCCAATGTTTTTCAGATACAATGCGAACACTGCATGCTAAGTTGATTTCGTTGTTCACCAAGTATCTTTTTTTCCATTCATGAATAAGAGCTTGAACAAGTTTTTCTTGAACAGATTTTTCAACAAGAATATAGTCGGGTGCAATACACGTTTGCCCTGCGTTGGTGTATTTCCCCCAAATGATCCGTGTAGCCGCTTGTTCAATGGAAGCCGATGTGTCAACAATAACAGGAGATTTGCCGCCCAATTCCAGTGTGCAACTGCTTAAATGCTGAGCCGCCGCCGTCATAACATGTTTACCCACTGCAGGTGAACCCGTGAAAAAAACGTGGTTGAAGGGAAGTTGTGTGAGTGTCTGTGCTGTTTCCGCATCGCCAAGAACTACATGAACCAATTCTTTTGGAAAGGTAGTTTGTATCAGTTCAGATAAAATCGAACTCACATTCGGTGTAAATTCTGAAGGTTTCAGTATTGCTGTGTTTCCTGCGGCAAGGCAGGAAATAAGAGGTGCCAATGTAAGTTGAACAGGGTAGTTCCATGGAGAAAGAATTAGCGATGTTCCTTTGGGTTGAATACGCGACACGGAACGAGACAACGGATTACTTAGCGTGCGCGGCCAAATTTTGGGTGACATCCAATCATGTAAATTGGAAATGACATGTTTCAGTTCAGCATACAAGAGAAAGAATTCAGTTGCGTACGATTCAAATTCGTGTTTGTTCAGGTCAAGTTCTAGAGCCTTCATGAACCGGGGCTCAAATACAGTTAAATTTTTTTTAAGCGACTTTAATAAGGCAATACGTTCTGCACTGCTGCTATTCGAAAAGGTGTATTGTCTCTCGCGTTGTGCGTTAAAAATTTCTTGAATATGGGTATTATTCATTTTCATGTTGCCTTACGGGAAGTGTAGGTATGGGCATGGGTTCTTCCACCTCATCTTTGTTTTGAATAAACCATCCGCTAACATCGGGCTGCCCCGCCTCAAGCCACGCTGTATACCAATAACTTCCAAGACTAAAAACAGCTGACTTCATTCTTCGTTCAACTTGACCTTGTAAAAGTGTACTATATGCTTCAGCATAGGCCCTGCTGTATGTTCTAACTTCCGCATTCCCCCTGCGCTCAAAGGTGTATTTTTGATCTGCCGGAAACTGAGCATTGAGATTTGATTCAAATGAGAGAACGGAATCTACAGCAGCATAACTCTCTTTCAAGCGGTCCCAGGCAAAGCGCTGCGGTGCTGAAATGTATTCTGCTTTTCCTACAAAAAAATCATATTCAGAAAATTGAATTTCGGGAACGCGAGATTCCCAAAAGGCATGAATTCCTCTTTGATTGGTTTTTTGTCCGTTGTAATTACTTGTACTGTGCAAGGGAACATGAATGTCGCCAATGTAATGTCCTAACTCTGCACTGATGCGCAAAACACGTTGCGCATCATGATTTTTAAAAGCTTGAAGGAGTTTCGTATATGTGAAATACAAATTCCATGGAACTATACCATGGGCGCGCAACGTATCTTCACTATACTTCGAAACAGCTTCTGTCCATCTCTCCGGTAAATTGTTGAAAGGGTTGGGTTCTTCTTTGGTAACGTAGTGGTCAACGTCAAGGTAGTGGCATTCAGCTTCCCCCTTTACGCTGTATCTGCGTTTGTCGGGATCAACACTGTGCTCGATGATGTAATTGATGTTGTATTTGTAAAAACCGAATAATTCTTCGGGAAGGGTATAGACTGCGAGCTCATTTATTTTTTTATGTCCAAAAAATCCCCAATCGAAACAAATGTGATTCTCTGTTTGGTTATTTGTTGGAATGGAGTCATTCGCTAAACCCTGCAGGGTGAAGCCAATAAAAATGAGGGTGAAAAGAAAGCTAGCTTTCATTGTTTTCGAGTAGAACCAATTTACCGTTTTTTAATATGGGAATGCACGGCACGGTATCAACCATTAAACAATACTTCACATCTTTTTGAATTTTAAGCTGCATGAGTCTTCTTCGATGCGAAGATGATCGCAGGAAAGTATACATGTTGTCACGAGCACTGCGGAATATGAATTTTGCAGCGAGCGTGCTGTCTTCGTTGGAAGTGAATTTCTTGGTTTCAATTAAATGATCTGCTATAGCTCCTGCACAAATGGTATCTTCTAGATTCATTTTTTCTTTCCAACCGCTTGCAAGTAATAATACGTTTTTATCCAATTCAATGAGGTATTCACAGACAACTGTAAGATTATTGAGGCATGCAATGATTACGGTTTTTTCACTTGCTGTTTGAATGGCTTTTGTTCCATTTGTTGTGGTAAGTACAACCGATTTACCAACCATTTCCGGATTCATGAATGCATATGGTGAATTGCCAAAATCAAATCCTTCAACCACTTTCCCATCGCGCTCTGCGGCTACAATGTATCCGTTTTTTTTATATTGAATGGCTTCTTCAACAGTGGCCACAGGAATAATTTCTTTTACCCCGGTATGCAATGCGGTTGTAATGGCACTGGTAGCGCGAAGTACATCAATTACAACTACAACATCGAAATTGTTTCCGTAGAGTGAATAATGACTTGGAGCGTAGCAGACTTCTACTGTTTTGCGTTCTTCTAAAGGGGTGGTGGAATTCGGCATGCGTTTGTAAAAATAGGAAAACAATTTTTAATGCTACCTTCGCCGTGAATATGATGCGAATAAATAAGTTTATAAGCGAGTCTGGACTCTGCAGTAGAAGAGAAGCTGATAAGCTTTTGTCTAAAGGTGTTGTAACCATAAATGGCAGACGCGCGCCTCTGGGAGCTGAAGTTAAGACTGGAGACGTTGTCAAAGTGAATGGCAGGCCCATTACCGCAACAGAGAAAAGTTCCAAGCGCATTGTTCTCGCAGTGAATAAGCCCGAAGGAGTTGTTTCAACTACGGATGAGGCTGAACGTGACAACATTGTGAGTTACGTTAATTATTCAGAGCGTATTTTCCCGATAGGAAGGCTTGATAAAGATTCTCAAGGATTAATACTCATGACCAATGACGGTGATTTGGTCAACAAGATTCTTCGAGCTGGTAATCAGCATGAGAAGGAATATGTTGTTACTGTTGATCAGCCAGTTTCGGAAGCTTTTTTGAAAGGCATGCGCTCAGGTGTTCCCATTCTAGGACAAGTGACGAAGAAATGCAAAGTGGAACAAGAAGGCCCCATGTCATTTCGAATTGTACTCACTCAAGGTTTAAATAGGCAGATTCGAAGAATGTGTGAGTATTTTGGTTTTCAGGTTGTTAAGTTGGAACGAACACGTATCATGCACATTCATGTCAAAGGAATTCCTTTGGGGGAATTTAGAGAATTGTCAGATTCAGAATTGGATTTGTTGTTGCAGCTTCTTGAGAATTCAACGAGCGAAAAAAAAACAGTAAAGAGAGAAGCCCCGGTGGAAAAAAAGCAAAAGAAATCGAATTATGATGCCGATAAACCGGTATTGAAGCAGCCCCTTTTTCCAAGGACAAAATTTAGATAGTGTATAAGGTACACTAAGTATTTCAATGGTTGTATTATCTTTGTCGAAAATAATTTCACTATGGCAACAATTGCACACATTCACGCAAGACAAATTTTAGATTCTCGTGGTAATCCAACAGTCGAGGTAGAGGTGTATACAGACCAAGGCACCATGGGAAGAGCTGCTGTTCCTTCAGGAGCAAGCACGGGCATGCATGAAGCGGTTGAATTACGTGACGGCGATGCAAGTCAATACCTTGGAAAAGGTGTAATGCGTGCAGTTCAGAATGTGAATGAAATTCTAAGAAAAGAACTAGAGGGCGCGAATGTCTTCGAACAAAACCTCATTGACAGAGCCATGTGTGGCATTGACGGAACAGATAACAAAAGTATACTTGGAGCGAATGCCATTTTGGGAGTTTCGTTGGCTGTGTCAAGAGCGGCAGCTGAATCTGCAGGTATGTCATTATATAGATACATAGGAGGTGTTAGCGCCAACACATTGCCAGTTCCTTTGATGAATATTGTCAACGGTGGAGCGCATGCAGATAACAAAGTTGACGTTCAAGAATTTATGATTCTTCCTGTTGGAGCGCCTACTTTCAGTGAGGCGTTGCGCATGGGAGCTGAGGTTTTTCATCATTTAAAGAAAGTTTTAAGTAAGCAAGGTCATAGTACCAATGTTGGCGATGAGGGAGGATTTGCTCCAAATTTTGCATCGAATGAAGAGGCACTCGTAACCATCATGCAGGCCATTGAATCTGCAGG
>VGFR01000115.1 GCA_016868835.1 Bacteroidota bacterium
GCCCGTATGAGTCTGGTCCGTGTCTCAGTACCAGTGTGGGGGATCATCCTCTCAGAACCCCTACCAATCGTAGCCTTGGTGAGCAGTTACCTCACCAACTAGCTAATTGGACGCATGCCCATCTTATACCGCCGGAGCTTTAATTGCAAAATGATGCCATTTCGCAATGTTATGGGGTATTAGCGCCGATTTCTCGAAGTTATTCCCCAGTATAAGGTAGGTTGCATACGTGTTACGCACCCGTGCGCCGGTCTAGCCTCATTAATATTGCTATTAACAAGGTTACCCCTCGACTTGCATGTGTTAGGCCTGCCGCTAGCGTTCATCCTGAGCCAGGATCAAACTCTCCATTGTAAAAAGTTTAATCTTTTGGCTTGACGAATTACCTGTTTACTGCTGCATTATATCAAAGAACTTTTTCTATCTTATTTACTTCCCGTTTTTGACCTTTTGTCGAAACGGGCGGCAAACATACAACTACTTTTTCAATCCCACAAACTTTTTTCAAAGTTTTTTTTTCCTTTTCTCTTTTCAACTCAAAAACACCTCAACCATAGTTAAGATGCTTTTCAGAAAGCGGGTGCAAATGTACACCATTTTTTTTCTCTCACAACTTTTGATTCAATTTTTTTCGCTTTTCTTTTCTCGCTTTCTTCAAAGAACGTTTTCGTTTTTGAAAGCGGGTGCAAATTTACTACTCTTTTTAACTCATGCAACTTTTTTTTCTTTCGTTTTCTTACTTTTTTCTCGACTCGCACTTAACTCGCTAAAACTCAATGTTAAAAATTTTTTATTTTTTTTCACCTTCCTTAAAGACTTTGCCCCCAATTACGGTCTTTTCAATTTTCGCCTCACGAATTTGCTCTTCCGTAGCTTGAAATAAATCTACTGAAACCACCGTGAAATCAGCCATTTTACCTATTTCCAGTGTCCCCTTTTCATTTTCTTCAAAATTTGCAATGGATGGCCAAACGGTCATACCATACAGTGCAACCCTTGGATCCAACTTCTCTTCAACACCAAATGGCTTATTCCTATTTCGCATATCTGTTCTGAAGACAGAGGCTATAAACGTACGCAACGGAGAGATCTCCTCAACAGGAGCATCTGTGCCCAATGCTAACATACCAGATATATCATACAGTTTTTTATAGGCATAAGCATTCTTAATTCTATTCGCACCTAACCGATCAAACGCCCAAGGACCATCACTTACAGCGTGTGTTGGCTGAACAGATAATATCAATGATAAATCTTGAATGAAATGATAGTCGCGCTCATCAACAACCTGCGCGTGCTCAATACGCCACCTTCGATTGTTCTTCCCCATGAGTATTGATGCATACCACGACATTACGCTTTTATTCGCGCTGTCTCCAATAGCATGCGTACACACTTGCCACTTGTTTACAAAAGCTTCGGCCATGCGATACTTGTAATAGTCTGCGGTTTGCAACATGCTTCCTTTACTTGTTATTAAATCTGCGTAGGGCGATTTCAAACATGCGCCCCTACTTCCCAATGCTCCATCTACCATTAACTTCACAGCCCGACATTTAAGCATTGTAGATGTACTATCTGGTCCATGTGTTCGAATATAATTCCAGCTGTCCTCATCATCTTGCAACATCGCATATACTCTTAAATGAAAACTTCCTGATTTTTGAAGTGAATCAATCAGTTGATAATTCGAAACGGAAATTCCAGCTTCATCTACTGTAGTTAATCCGGCCGAAATACACTCTTGCTGCGCCAATATAAGCCCTTGGGTCATCTCACTTCGTGATAACGGAGGTAGAGACTTCTGGATCTCCGCTAATGCATTATCCAAAACAACTCCTGTAAACACAGCGTTCGAGAACACAATTTGTTTGGGGTCATTCCATGATTTCAAATTGAAATTCGTTTTTTCAATTCCCGCTTGATTAATAATTCCAGCATGTCCATCAATTCGAATCAAGAGAACCGGTGTATCGGGATACATCTCATTCAACTTCTCAAACAGCTGTTGTTCGTTGTCACCACTGCTCCAATCATTTTGATCCCAACCTCTTCCTACTATCCACCCACTTATTCTTTTAACAGTTTGGGCTTGGAGTTTGGAAATAATTTCCGCACTGCCTGTAGTTCCAATTAAATTCACATCAAATTTCATTTGAGCCATTCCTACCAAATGAACATGCGCATCAATAAATCCGGGATAAACATACTTTTTTTCCAAATCAACATATTGAGCAGCATTATAGCCATTCAATATTTCTCTTTCAGGACCCATAGCTATTATTTTACCACCTTTTACTGCAATAGCTTCATACTTGCTGCCGTTGGCATCCACATCTTCTTTCGGTGTACAAGAAGTAATGATTGAAAGAAAAAAAAGTGAACTAAGAAAGAGATTAATTCTTCTTGAAGACAACCTTAGCCTCAGGCTGTGCTGTGGGCATAACCACCATTTCTTGAATGCATACATGAGGCGGCAAGTTACACAAGAACCAAACGACATTTGCAATATCTTGAGCCATTAATGGAGTATAGCCGATGTAGACCTGTTTCGCTTTCTTCTCATCTTGATGGAAACGAACTAGACTAAATTCTGTATCAGCTGCTCCAGGAGCTATATCTGAAACCTTAATTCCGTAGGGCGCAAGTTCAATGCGCATGCTTTTAGACAACAACGCTACTGCAGCTTTGGTAGCTCCGTATACATTTCCTCCATCATAGGCCTCCCTTCCCGCTATTGAACTTACATTGATAATGGTACCTTGTTTTTGTTTTTTCAAATATGGAATAACCAACCTCGAAACGTAGAGTAGTCCTTGAATGTTGGTCTCTATCATGGTTTTCCATAAATCCAAATTTCCATCTTCAACACTCACCTTTTCTAATGCTAAACCCGCATTGTTGAATAGGCAATCAAGAGACGTTGTTTCCAATATAGGTGTCAACTTTTCTTCTAAACCTTTGGCATCACGCACATCACATGGAACTACTATTAATTGCCCCTCCTTGGCCGACAAGGAAAGTAATTTCTCCTCTCTGCGAGCCAAAGCAATTACTCTCCAACCTTGCTCTAAAAAATGTTCTGCTGTCGCGAACCCGAAACCAGAACTTGCTCCAGTAATTAAGATGGTATTCATTTCAATTGAACTTGACAAGCACTGCCTCAATAAGACTTGCAGCTTCGCCTGCATGTTTCTGAGCTTTGGCCATGATAGTAAAAACCTCTTGAATTTTTATGATTTCAATGGGGTCACTTCCTGTTTCAAAAAGATTTGCAATGGCACTTTCCTGCAAGTGATCCATTTGCCTTTCATATTCTTGAATGGTTTTGATGTGTTCACGCGCAGCTTCATTGTATCTGAGCTTTTTGAAATCTTGGACCAACTCCAATAGTTCAATAGCCGTTAGATGAATGATACTTGACATATCTGAAAATACAGCAGGGAACTGATGAATTTTGTACAGATCAACACGTTTTGAAATACCGTGTATATCGTCAACTACATCATCAATTAATATTGCTAATTGATACACCTCTTCTCGGTCGAAAGGCAAAACGAATACGGTTGAAACCTCATTCTTGATTGCATCTGTTATCTCATCTCCTTTGAGTTCGAGATTTTTCATTCTTTCGAATAAAATCATGCGCTTCGAACCATCGCCTCCAATGAGCTGATTCAAACATTCAGACGCCAAAACAACATTCTTTGTTCCTTTTTCGAACCAACCAAAGCACTTCTCGTTCTTCGGAACAAGAGCTTGGAACAAACTATTCAGATTCATACTTAATTTTCCCACAGATGCGAATGTAAGTCGATTCAAACGAATTTCTATCTATTTAACCTTTTCGTAATGATTTGATTCGATTTTGGTACTTTTGTCTATTCAAAATTTGAAGTCATGAGTTGGTTTAAAAGAAAAAAACAAGGAATTACAACAGACAGCCAAGAGAAAAAAGAAATCCCTGAAGGTTTGTGGTATCAATGTCCTGAGTGTAAACATGTGATGACTAGCGACCAACATGCAGACCACGATTGGGTTTGTAACCAATGTGGGCACCACGACAAAATTAATTCCATGCAATATTTTTCAGTTCTGTTTGACGAACATGAATGGAGCGAAATTGCGGGCGATTTGAAAAGTGGTGATCCGCTTGAATTTACAGATACAAAAGCATACAAAGACCGCATTAAAACAACCATTGCAAAAACAGGATTAAAAGATGCCATTCGCATTGGAACAGGAAATATGGAAGGTCAACCCGTTGTCATTGCCTGCATGGATTTCGGTTTCATTGGAGGATCTATGGGTTCTGTAGTTGGAGAAAAATTTGCACGTGGCGTCGATGCCGCCATTGAGAAAAAATGTCCATTCATTTGCATTTCGAAGTCTGGTGGAGCACGTATGATGGAAGCTGGGTTTTCATTGATGCAAATGGCCAAAACCTCAGCCAAACTGACACAACTCGCAGATGCACAACTCCCATACATCTCTATTCTAACAGACCCAACAACCGGTGGAGTAACTGCTTCTTTCGCCATGCTCGGAGATTTAAACATTGCTGAACCCAAGGCTCTCATTGGATTTGCAGGGCCACGCGTTGTGAAGGAAACCATTAAAAAAGATTTACCAGAAGGATTTCAAAGCTCTGAATTCGTACTCGAACATGGCTTTCTTGACTATATCGTTGAAAGGAATGAAATGAAAAAGAAATTGGCCCTGACTTTAAGTCATTTGAAATAATCTTGGAAAATCAGTTCAGTTATACCTATATTTGCACCCCATTCCACGAAAAGGAAACTTTACAAGGAAGGATCACATAATAATCACTAAAAAAGTATTGGCATGTACCTTACATCAGAAAAAAAAGAGGAAATCTTCGCTAAACACGGAAAGTCTGCGAAGGACACAGGAAGTTCAGAAGGACAAATTGCGTTATTCACATTCCGCATTGCACATTTAACTGAGCACTTAAAAAGAAACAAAAAAGACTACGGAACCCAACGTGCACTTATTGCATTGGTTGGTAAGCGTAGAAGTTTATTGGACTATTTACATAAAACGGATATCGCTCGTTACCGTGCAATTGTTAAAGAACTTGACTTGCGTAAGTAATACACCGCGAAACTGAAATTCGAAGGGGCAATTATTCAATTGCCTTTTCGCATTTTTAAGAATACCTTGAAGACGAAAGAAAAAGAAGAAAAAATAAGTACGAAAAAAGAAGAAAAAAAATGAAAATTGAAGCAATCACAACTACCATTGACATGGGTTCAGCTGCTCCTATTACCATTGAAACTGGTAAGTTGGCAAAGCAAGCACATGGTTCAGTTGTAGTTCGCCAGGGAGATACGATGCTCCTGGCAACCGTTGTAGCCAACGAAGAAGCCAAAGAGGGATTAGACTTCCTTCCACTAACGGTAGAATACCGTGAAAAATATGCCGCTGCGGGAAGATTCCCAGGTGGATATTTCAAGCGTGAAGCGCGCCCATACGACGACGAAATTTTAGTTTCGCGTTTGATTGACCGTGCTCTTCGCCCAATGTTTCCAGATGATTTCCACAGCGATACGCAAGTTGTTGTTTCATTGATTTCTGCTGATAAAGAAAACATGCCAGACAGTTTAGCTGGTTTAGCTGCTTCTGCAGCTATTGCAGTTTCAGATATTCCTTTCAACGGACCTATTTCTGAAGTACGTGTTGCCCGAATCAACGGTGCATTCATGGTGAACCCAACTTGGTCGCAATTGGCTCATGCCGATTTAGACATTATGGTTGCTGGAAGCGCCGACAGCATTGTCATGGTTGAGGGTGAAAT
>VGFR01000116.1 GCA_016868835.1 Bacteroidota bacterium
TGAGGGTGTATTGACCGATGGTTTTTGTGGTGAGTTAATTCGCAATGAGTTTATTCCCTTTGCAAAGGAAGGGAAATATTTTGATGCAATCCGAGCAACCGTTTCAGTGGTTTCTGCCATTGCTAAAAAAGAGTATGGACCTGATGATTATTTGAATAAAAAAAATAGAAGCAAAAGATTAAACCTTGGAATCACATTCGCTTTCGTTGTGCTTATTTTGTTCTTGCTTTTTTATTTCAGATCGAAGAAAGTGAAGAAATACGCAAAGGCCAACAATCTTGGTTTTTGGGCTGCATGGGGGCTCATGACTTCAATGTCACATGGCCACCGTGGTTATTACTCGAATTTTAGATCAGGCACAGGCGGTTTTGGAGGATTTGGAGGTGGTGGCTCTGGCGGTGGTTTCGGTGGATTTGGAGGTGGTGGATTTGGCGGCGGCGGCGGCGGCGGATCGTGGTAAATTCATGTCTATGAAATTTTCGGAAGAATTTTTGGTTGTAAGAAAAAGTAGTGCTCTTGCGCGTTAACTTCGACAACTCAATAATCTTATGAAAAAAACAATCTTTTTATTGCTGCTTTCTGCAGCTTTTAGTTTGAAATCGTGGGGTCAGCCTGATCCTTCCCAATCTACAGAAAAATTCAATGCCCTAATCAATTACATAGAGGGGTTGTATGTAGATACTGTTGATTCAAAGAAATTAACCGAAGCAGCTATTGTGGCCTTGCTTGCTGAATTGGATCCTCACTCAACTTATATCAGTGCAGAGGAATTGCAAGAGGCAAATGAACCTTTAGAGGGAAGCTTTGATGGTATAGGTGTTCAGTTCAACATTTTGCGCGATACCATCATGGTAGTAGAGCCTATCCCTGGCGGTCCATCTGAGAAGTTAGGCATTCGTGCCGGAGACAAGATTGTAAGTGTTGATGGTATAAACATGGCGGGAATTGGAATTAAAAACAACGATGTTTTTAAAAAACTACGCGGCCCAAGAGGCACCAAAGTGAAAGTAGGTATTCAGCGCAAGGGGAATAAAGACCTCTTGGTGTATGAAATTACGCGTGATAAAATTCCAATTTATTCCATAGACGCAAGTTTCATGGTAGACGAAGAAGTGGGTTACGTTAAGGTGAGTCGCTTCGCGAAAACAACACCTGAGGAATTGACAAAAGCATTAAAAAAGTTGAAGGCCCAAGGAATGAAAGATTTAATCTTAGATCTTCAAGACAATGGCGGTGGTATGTTAAGTGCAGCCATTGATATGTGCGATGAGTTTTTAAATGGAGATAAGCTAGTTGTTTTTACCCAAGGTAGAAGTTTCCCAAAAGAAGAATACAGAGCTCGTCCAAAGGTGAAGGGGAATTTTGAAGAGGGAAGGTTAGTAGTGCTTATTGATGAGTCCTCTGCAAGTGCGAGCGAAATTGTGAGTGGTGCTATTCAAGATTGGGACAGAGGAGTAATTGTAGGAAGAAGGTCATTTGGAAAGGGTTTGGTTCAAAGGCCAATTCCATTGCCTGATGGAAGCGCCGTTCGCTTAACAGTTCAAAAATATTATACACCTGCGGGTAGGTGTATTCAGAAACCTTATGAGAAGGGGTTGGAAGACTATGAGCAAGATTATTTGAGAAGATTGCGAAGTGGCGAATTTTTTCATGCTGATAGTATCAAGTTTTCCGAGAAGGATAAATTTGCAACAAGATTAACGAAAAGAACTGTTTATGGCGGTGGTGGTATCATGCCTGATGTTTTTGTTCCAATGGATACGTCAGACAATTCCAAGTATTTTACAGATATACTCCGTGTAGGAATTACAAATGATTGGACCATGGTTTATGCCGATAAGTACAGAGCTTCTCTGAAAGAGAAATATCCGACCTATACTGATTTTGTCAAGGGATTTCAGTTTTCAAATGAAGACATGGCCTCTTTTTTAGATGCCGTTGCTGCGAAGAATGTGGTGTTTGATGAAAAGGGATGGGCAACCTCCAAAGAAGTAATTGCAGTTCGTATGCGTGCATTGGTAGCTAGAGCATTGTATGAGAATGATGCATTTTACATGGTTATCAATGAAATAAATCCTGCATTCAAAAAAGGTCTGGAAATTCTTGGAAACGGAGAATATGAAAAAGTAAATTTGGCTTTTCAAGAGTACAAAATGTTCAAAACAAAAGGGATGAAGTAATGAGAAAATTAAGTTTGTTCTTGTCAGTTGTCATTGCGACAATTCTGGTTTCATGTGGTTCCGAGGTTAAACAAGATGCAGTAATTCCAAGTACACCGGCCGAGGTGAAAATTCCTGAAAAACCAACTTCCCCCGGTAGCGGTGAATCGTCACAAAAACTTCCGAAAACAAAAATGAAATTCAACGAAATTGTTCACGATTTTGGTAAGTTGAAAGGTGGTGAATCACGCGAGTATGATTTTGAATTTACCAATGTTGGAAAAGAGGATTTGGTTATTGAATTTGCGAAAGGGTCATGCGGATGTACTGTCCCGGAGTGGCCGAAAGAACCCATTAAGCCCGGTGCGAAGGGAGCTATTAAGGTGAAGTTTGATAGCACAGGTAAACAAGGTAAGCAGGAAAAAACGGTTACAATCACGGCAAATACAGATCCGGATATCAATAGCATTATAACTATCAAAGCTGAAGTAGAAGGAGAGGCCTATTCAGAAATGACGAAAGAAGGAAAGAAATAATCCATGGGAACAATTACAGAGGAAATAAAAAGAAGGAAGACATTTGCCATTATCTCTCACCCCGATGCTGGAAAAACAACATTGACTGAGAAATTACTTTTGTTTGGAGGAGCAATTCAAACAGCAGGTGCTGTAAAAAGCAATAAAATTACTAAAACCGCAGCCTCTGATTTCATGGAGATTGAAAGACAACGGGGAATCTCTGTGGCTACATCGGTGATGGTATTTGAATACAACGGCCAACAAGTTAATTTGCTGGACACTCCTGGCCACAAAGACTTTGCTGAGGATACGTACAGAACGTTAACAGCTGTTGATAGTGTAATTCTTGTTGTTGATAGTGTGAAAGGAGTTGAAGCGCAAACCGAGCGTTTAATGGAAGTGTGCAGAATGCGCGATACACCTGTAATTGTATTCGTCAATAAAATGGACTTGGAAGGAAGAGATGGTTTTGATATTCTAGATGAATTAGAATCGAAATTGAGTATCAAGGTTCAACCGTTGAGTTGGCCCATTTCAAAAGGATACAGTTTCAAGGGCGTTTACAAGCTTTATGATAAATCGTTGAACCTATTCGAGTCGAACAAAACAAAAATTGCCGAAGAGATAGTTCAAATTGATGATCTATCAAATCCCATTTTAGATGATCTCATTGGTCAATATGCCAATGAGCTGAGGCAAGATGTTGAGTTGATAGACAGTGTCTATGACCCGTTTAAGGTTGATCGTTATTTAAAGGGTGAATTGGCTCCCGTGTTTTTTGGTTCGGCAATGAACAACTTTGGTGTGAAGGAACTTTTAGAAAAATTCTTGGAGATTGCACCAGTGCCTCAAAGCCGAGAAAGCGATAAACGTGAAATAACACCAACGGAGGAAAAATTTAGTGGGTTTGTTTTCAAAATACACGCGAATATTGATCCAAGACACCGAGATCGAATTGCTTTTCTTCGTGTTTGCAGCGGTAAATTTGAAAGGAATAAATTCTATAAGCATGTTCGGCTGAATAAGGAATATAAATTCCCTAATCCGGTTACATTCATGGCTCAAGCAAAAAGCACAATTGAGGAGGCGTATGCTGGCGATGTGGTTGGTCTATATGACACAGGTAATTTCAAAATAGGAGATACTTTAACAGAAGGTGAGGCGTTGATGTTTAAAGGTATACCCAGTTTTTCTCCTGAAATTTTTAAGGAGCTGATTAACAAGGACCCCATGAAGGCCAAGCAATTGGATAAGGGAATACGTCAATTGACCGAAGAAGGTGTGGCGCAAGTTTTCTTCCAAGAACCGGGTTCTCGTAAAATAGTAGGAACCGTTGGTGAACTGCAATTCGAAGTGATTAATTATAGACTAGAGCACGAGTATGGCGCGAAATGTATCTTCGAGGCGAAGTCGTATTTCAAAGCGTGTTGGATCACTTCAACAGATGTGTCTAAATTGGAAGAGTTCAAAAGAATTAAAGGAAATAACATTGTTCAAGACAAAGAAGGTCGTGACGTATTTATAGCTCCGAGCCAATTCATGTTGGATATGGAAAAACAGAATTATCCCGATTTAACCTTCCATTTTACAAGTGAATTCTAAAAAAAATAGGCCCGCGCAGCGGGCCTATTTAATATTCTCAGACGATAATTATCGTCCTTTACATTTCACCTTGGTATAATCACCTCCGGTTTTCTTAGCTCGGTTATTTACAAAACGTTGATTTTTTTTGTTACGCTTGTTGTGGGAAGAATAATTGAAACCTTTGCTTTGGGTACAAGATGTGCTGGTTGTTGTTACGAAGGAAATACTCAAAAGTGCTATCAACACAGGCAGAATACGGAGCTTTTTCATTATTGAATTATCAGTTTTTTCGTTGTTGTTTTGTTTGATGAGTGAATATTCACGAGGTACATGCCACTCACCAAATTTGTTGTTTCTATGCGGTTTTTCCCATTACTTTGAAGTACAAGTTCACCCGTCAATGTGTAGACTTCAACATTTTGAATTCCGTTGCCTTCAATCGTGAAAAAATCTTTGGCCGGGTTGGGATAAAGAATCACATTATTCAGTCTAGCGCTAGCCTCGTTTATTCCTACTGTCAATTCTCGGTAATCACACTCCAATGTGCCACCACATACTTGGTAAGATAAAAAGTTAGCTATGTAGCTTAACGTAGTGTCTAAATATGCAGTGTTGGTTACATGCGGCACGTGGTTTGCTCCATTGAAAATTTTAAAGCAATGCTCAACCGTAACCTCATCCATTTTTTGATTGATGCTGTTGCTTCCATCAACTTCCACTACAGGTGCTACACCAAAGGCATATTGCATAGCTGATCCGAAAGGAACTGTTTGGTCATTCGTTCCATGCAACAATAGCGCTGGTTCGTCACCTGTGCTAATCCACGCTGAATCACCAATGGCACCACAAATATTTACAATGGCATTAATTCCTGAGCTATATCCAGCATTTCCGCTTTCTCCTTCAAGCCCACCTGCTAAGCCGGTGGCACTTTGATTGACATAAGATGGAATTTCTGCCTCACTGTCAAGGTATGCCATGTGAAGCGCAATGTAACCTCCCGCACTAGATCCCGCAACGTAAACTTGATTTGGGTCAATTCCGTATGGATTGTTATTTTCCGCTACGGTTTTTCTGAAGTAGCGCACGGCAGCCTTTCCATCTTGAACTCCGCGCATTACAGCTTCGGTCATAGGCCCACTCAGGTTCGCGGTAATATTTATTCCCAATCTGTAATTGATACTTACTGCAACATACCCCATTTTAGCGAGTGACTCGCAGAGTGGAACTACATCAGGACCCGTTTTCGATCCGGATAGAAAAAAACCTCCGTGAGCAACAATGACTAAGGGCCTATTGGTATAAGAATCACCAGCGGGTTCGTAAATGTCGCACAGTAGATTTTGTGATGTACCATCATATTTCAAATTGGTTCCATATTGAACATCGGCTGTTTTAACAAAATCAGTAAAAACGTAATTTCTGAATCTATTTCCATCACATTGCCCAATGGATTGTATGGCAAGAATGGCTAACACAAGACAAGT
>VGFR01000117.1 GCA_016868835.1 Bacteroidota bacterium
GACATACGAAATTAACACCTCCACTGGAGACAGCATTTAAATCTGTGGTAATGCTATCGCAAGCTTGCAATTCATCAGCTGATATTGAAATAGTTGGACTGGGTAAAACCTCTATAATAAAAGACGCTGTATCCGCGCAAGATGCTGATCCATATTGAGGATAACTTACTCTGCAGCGTACCGTATAGGTACCTGGATTATTGTACGTGTATGTAACATTACCGCTCCCTAAATTTGACCAAGCACCGTTCACGCCAACGTTCCAAGTATATGCTTGTCCCGGATTATTCGCCAATTGTAAAAAAGTAGTTTGTTGACCAACACAAACGGTATCTGCAGTTGGAGCAATATTGGCTACTGGTGGTGCAATGACATGCACGGTGACACTTTGCTCAACTATACCACAATAGCTACTGTCATAAAGTGTAATGGTGTAATCACCAATTCCCGGAAAAGTGATTACAGGTGCTATGCTCGGTGGCCATGGAGTCCAGTTGGTTATGCTGTCTTGACCTGTACCAAAATAATTTCCAAAATTCCATCTTTCTTGACGTTGAAATGTATTTCCTTGGTTCAAGCAATTTCGAATGGAAGAATTCGTGAAAGTGAAAGTGGTATTGGGATCACATTGCGTAGATGCAGAAACTGCAATGCTAGCTTGATCCAGAGTCCAAATGTTAACTGGAGTGAAGGTGGCTATGGAAGCACTTCCTTGGAGTGCATTGCAATAATTTTCAGCGGTTAAAGACACTGTAGTTTCACATGTGTAATCACCATTTTCATCATATAAGTGAGACACAATATCATTGAAATTGGTATAGTCAAAATGCAATGGTGCAGTACCATCTCCGAAATCCCAGATAAAATGAGTGGTCTCAGAAACGTTGGTTGAAGAATTAATAAATTCCACCTCATCAGGTGCGCATATTTGCGTGTAAGCTCCGAGAGGTACCTGAATGGAAGCATTGGTAGCTTGTTCCATGACCACTACACCTTGCACTTCGCAGCCATTTTGCGCATTTGTGATGGTAACTACAAACGTGTCAACAACTGCAGCGTAGCTATGTTGTATAAGTGTTGGGCTAGACCAATTGGTTCCACTGGTGTTTGCGGTGCCGTCTCCCCAATTGATGGTATAGTCACTCCAATTTGCAGTTGGCAAAAGACTTAGCGTATAACTTCCTCCTGAACATGAAATCCAATACGGTTCTGTAACTACATCTCCGTTTTGATCATACACATTTGGACACTGCCCTTGGCTATATGAAGCAAGTGCAAGCACCAAACTGAATAAGATGAGAAGATGTGACTTTGCTTTCATAATAATTTCAATGGTTATCCTACGCAGAGGAAAGAAAAAAGTTCCACTTGTAAAGAGAATAGAAAAACAAGCCTGATTGAAACTGCAAAATGAAAGTTATTCACCCAAGGCTTTCAATTTCTCAGCCATCTCAGCCACAGCAGGACAAACCAAGGTATTCCGAAAAGTTAAATCAAGAATTTGAGTCATATTCTTTCTATCCGTGTGCGGATACTCACGGCATGCCTTCGGGCGATACTCATAGATTGAGCATTTGTTGTCATCTAAATTCAGAAAAGCACATGGGCTTTGATTCAATACCCAATCATTGTCTTCATCCATGTGCAAATACTTCGTTGTAAATTCAGAGGGACGCAAATTGAGATGCTTTGAGATGCGATCAATATCTACATCGCGCCAAATTGGACTGGTTGTTCTGCAGCAATTCGCGCATGTGAGGCAGTCAATCTTTTCAAAAAGCTCTTCATGCATGGAATGAAAATGAGTGTCCAAATTCTTCTTTCGAGCCAAGCGGGTGAACATTTTTTTATTCACCTTTTTATTTTTTTTAGCTAGCTCGAGAAATTTCTTTTGCTCCTCATTCATGTGGATCTGAAAATGCTGGATTGTGAATGAAACTGGTGTCTGTCAAACACTTTAAAAATGCCATTAAATCTGCCTTTGATTGTTCACTTAATTGCAGGCCACCGGTAGTAAATTTCATAAAAGGATCTATGGTCTCTGATGGCACACCACCTGAATTGTAATGTTCTATAACTTGTTCTAAGGTTGTAAATCTTCCATCATGCATGTATGGTCCGGTTAACTCAATATTTCGCAGGGTTGGAGTTTTAAATTTCCCATTGTCGAATATACTTCCCGAAATAGCACCCCTGCCTAGATCTGTAAATGAAGCATCCAATCCATTATTATGAAATAAATAATCCGAAAACTGCATAGCACCGAAACCATGACAGTGAAAACAATCTGCTCCGAAACTTCCACCGGGCACTTGATCAGGACTTCCACCTTCGGTTAAAAAAAGTGTGTACCCATTGAACTCAGAGGGTGTGAATACGTATTGCCCAATGCGTTGCTTATCGAATTTAGAATTCGCAGAAATCATGGTTCGCATGAATGAAGCAATAGCTTTCACCACACCTTCTTTGGTAACTTCTGTGGAACCAAATGCTTTGTAGAATAAAGGTGGATAAATAGGATTGTTTGCAAGTTCAACCAATGCTGTCTCCCAATTTTCTGCCATTTCAATTGGGTTTGTTATGGGCTCACTCACTTGTTGTTCTAATGTTACAGATCGACCATCCCAAAAATAGGTGGTAGACCAGCCCATATTTATCAAAGGCATGGCTTGTCTGTTGCCAACATCTCCGAAAATTCCGGTTGAATATCTTGCACTATCCGAGAAACCGTGATCTGGCATGTGGCAGGTTCCGCAAGACATGGTGTTGTTCCCGCTTAATTTTTTTTCCCAAAAAAGATATCTTCCCAAATTCACACCCTCAACTGTAAGCGGATTGGTAGCTGGAATATCCATTGGAGGAAAAAATGGGGGAATAACCAAGGGATAAGGTGTTTGCACGGGTGCCTCTTCATGAGGGTGGGTGCATGTTACAAAAAATGCAACAATCCCAAGGAATAAGAAAGTGGCGCAAACTGATTTCATAATTCAAAAATAGACATGCTTTGGTTAACAAAATAAAATCATTCACTTCGAACCAATTTTGCATTCTGTACAAAATTCCAATCGGTCAGGGTTTTCAAAAAAGCCACTAAATCTTGCTTCTCTTGTTCTGTGAGCGACATGGGAATAATCTTATTGGATTTATATCTACCCGGTCCACCACCAGCGTTGTAAAATTCAATCACCTCCACCAAAGATCCGAATGAACCATTGTGCATGTATGGACCGGTAATTTCTATGTTTCTCAAGGTGGGTGTTTTAAATTTTCCCGCGTCTTCCTCTAGATAGGTTTTTCGTTTTAACCCTTCATCACCGTCTGTTAAACCCAAAGAAGCAAATTCATACGAAGTAAAAAAAGGCAAAGCATGGCAGGAACTACATTGCGTTTGCTCAGAAAAAAATAAATCGAAGCCCCGTTGTTCAGATGCACTAAAATTTCCTTGCTTCAAATAATAGACCCGATCGAATTTGGAGTCCCCTGAAATGAATGACCTTTGAAAACATGCTAGGGCTCTGGTAATTACGAACGCATCAATTGGTCGTTGATAAGCGCGTTGTGACAACAATTGATATTCTTCATTTTCCTGTAGTCGAAGAATAAGCTCTTGCATACTTAAGTTAAATTCATGAGACTCATGAATAGGAGCTAACGCTTGCAATTCCAAGTTGGGCACGCCACCTTCGGCCATTAAATATGGGCTCCAAGCTAAATTCACTAAAGTAGGTGCGTTCCGATTGACTGAATTTTCTTGAATTACAGATACACGTTGACCGTCTGTAAAAGCGGCAGATACAACATGACAAGATCCGCAATGATGCGTTTGATTTTTACTCAATTGAACATCATAGAATAATTTTTTTCCCAATTCCATTCGTGCCTCTGAAGGAATATTATCCGCGGGAATATCCATTTTCGGAAAAAAAGATGGAATCTGATAGGTAATGATTTTATCTTTTTTCTCTGCCACTTGGGAGCATGACCAGCAAATAATTAAGATGATAAAACCAAGTATACGGCTCACGGAACAACGTTAAATGCGTTGGCAAAATGATTGGTCACACGTTCGGCAAGTGCAAAATTTCCGGTAGTGTGTGTGAAATAATCTGTAGATAAGTCTATTGGATCATTGTCACCCTCCATCAATAATTGCATATCCACGTACACCGTAATTTCATGCGAAGTAAGGTCTTCTGAATGAATGGTTGCAAATGAAAACGCCCTTTCCCTGTAGAGGGGATCATCTCCACAATGAAATGCAAATGTGTTCAAGAGTGGAGCATTTGAAGTACCTGTCAGATCCGCTCTTCCATCGAGTTTAAAAAAGATATAACCGGTATTCCAATACCAAAACATACCGTTCGAACCTTGCACAGACAATGGAGAGGCATTGGGATAAACGCTGGGATCAACATTCTTATTCAACTCGGGTGGTATACCTAACCCAAAAGATAATTTCGAATAAGTACCAGGCTCCATATTTTTTGTAACCGTGGCCTGACCACCCAACAATTGAAGTAATTCCACTTGTGAAAAGAGTATACTATCTATTCCATTTCCAATGTAAATGCTCGAAAAATAAGTAGTGATATTTTCAAACCGAATGCGTTGATTCAAACTATTTGTATAGATGGAATCTATAGTAACCACTTGGCCATTCCAAACGGGAATAAATTTAATAGTTACCTGACCACAAGTTGCATTCTGCGCTTGGTCTCTGCATGAATTGAATACAATAGCAATCAAAACAAGCACTAGAAATTTATAAACAGTTGATTGTATGACTTGCATAGGAATTATTTTCACATTGAATTTACATCAATAAGACGAAATGACAAGTAAAAAAGATGCATGGAAACCTTTTTTCGTGCTGAAGAGTTCAGCTGGAAGCGGGAAGACCTACGCCCTGGTTCATCACTATTTGAGATTGGCCCTCATGCATCCCATAGCTGACTATTATCAGCGCATATTAGCTATCACATTCACCAATGCCGCAGCGGCTGAAATGAAAGAGCGCATCATGGAAAGACTACATGAATTTGCTCAACCTGAAGCGCTTACCGGATCGGTGGAACTATTCAATGACCTTGTTTTTCAATTGAAAATATCCCCACAGGAGCTACAAAAGCGATCCATTACGGTTCGATCGCACATTCTGCATCACTACTCTCAATTCAGTGTAAGCACCATTGATAGTTTTGTGCATCGAATCATTCGTTCATTTGCCAGAGACCTGCATATTCATCCAGATTTTGGTATTGAAATGGACACCACTCGATTTCTAGATGAGGTGGTAGATACCTGTCTCAATGAAGTGGGAAAAGATGGCGAATTAACAGCATACTTAGAACATTTTGTGATGTCTAGTTTCGACGATGAAGGAGACTGGAACGTGCGCAAAGGCATGCTCGATATTTCCACTCAACTTCTGAAAGAAAACTCAAAAGACATTTTTCACCAACTGCAAAAACTTTCTCTTTCAGATTACCAGCAAATTCGGAAAAAACTATTCAATAGACAAGAAGTACTTTTTGCACCCATTGCCAAT
>VGFR01000118.1 GCA_016868835.1 Bacteroidota bacterium
ATTAAATCATACGGATTGCTACCGGGTGATACCATTCGTGGTGCCATTCGCCCGCCAAGAGAAGGTGAAAAATATTTCCCCTTAATTCGAATTGATATTATAAACGGTCGTGATCCGCAGTGGGTTCGTGATCGTGTTCCGTTCAAATTTTTGACTCCTTTATTTCCAAATGAACGATTTAGATTGGCAGATAATAACAACAATGTTTCCATGCGTATCATGGACTTGTTCTCGCCAATTGGAAAGGGTCAACGAGGCATGATTGTTTCGCAACCAAAAACGGGAAAGACCACTTTATTGAAAGATGTTGCGAACGCCATCGCTCAAAATCATCCTGAAACATATTTAATTGTGCTCTTGATAGATGAACGTCCGGAAGAGGTTACAGATATGAAGCGCAGTGTGAAGGGTGAAGTGGTTGCTTCTACATTCGATGAGCCAGCAGAACGTCACGTGAAAATTGCCAACATTGTTCTTGAAAAAGCGAAACGTTTGGTTGAGTGTGGACACGACGTATGTATTTTACTTGATTCCATAACACGTTTGGCGCGTGCTTATAACACCGTTGCTCCATCAAGTGGAAAGGTACTCTCGGGTGGTGTTGAAGCCAACGCATTGGAGAAACCAAAACGCTTCTTCGGAGCTGCAAGGAAAATTGAAAACGGAGGGTCACTTTCCATCATTGCTACCGCTTTGGTAGATACAGGTAGTAAGATGGATGAAGTTATTTTTGAGGAGTTCAAAGGAACAGGTAATATGGAACTTCAATTGGATCGCCGTATTTCCAACCGTAGAATTTTCCCAGCAATTGACATCTTATCCTCAGGTACGCGTAGAGAGGACTTATTGCAAGACAAAGACACCTTACAGCGCATGTGGATTTTAAGAAGACACTTAGCAGATATGAATCCCGTTGAGGCTATGGAATTCGTGAAAGACCGTATAGATCGCACGAAATCAAATGAGGAGTTTCTGGTAACAATGAATTCATAATGACAACGAATAAAATTTGGCTTGTAACACTTGGACTCGGAACCCTTTGGTTCATTGTTCGAGTTATAGCCGGATTTGTCAATGATTTCTCCTATTGGTCGTCACAGCCTGTTGGAGTTCTTTCTAATTTACTTTTGTTGCTGGGTGCAATTTTCCTTGCGATCTATATCACCTACAACCAAGGACCCCAAGTGCGAACGTATTGGGACGATCTGAAACTAGCTGCTAAAACAGCCTTGGCGTATACCGTTGTTATCTCATTGAGCATGGGAATTTATTACGCCACTTTCAATGAACTAGATAATGAGAAAGAAAGAAGCAAACAAGAACTAACAAATTTCTTGAACGACGAAAACAATTTAAAAACCATTCGCCAAGAAAACACAAGTTTTGCCAATAAAACCAGAGAAGAAATTTATCAGGAAAAGCTGGGTACCATCAATGAAAAAACCTCTATTCGGAATTTACTTACTTTTGGTGGCATGGCAATATTTTTAGCAGGACTCGTTTATAGCATTGTTGTCCCCTGGATATTTAGAACCTTGCTTCTCAAAGAATCAAATGAATAAAAAACTTTTTCTCACTTTCATCATTGGAATTCTGGGCGTTTCAGCTTTTTCGCAAAAACGAGTTGGAGGAGCTCAGAATTTGCAACGATTCGATTTAAGAAAATATCATTTTGGTTTTGCGTTGAGCGGAAATCAGTCCTCTTTTTACTTGGACTACAAACCTGATTTTAGCTTTTCTGATTCATTGTTATCCATAACCAATGTGCCACAAGCCGGATTTAATTTAGCCATCTTAGCATCTTACAATCCCATACCCAATATTAACTTCAGATTTGTACCAGGGCTTTCATTTCAAGATCGAACATTAAGTTACTCCTTCATAAAGCCCAATGGAAAAGTTGACACACAATTGAAACCTGTTTCATCGGTGTGGTTGGAATTTCCAATCATAACAAAATTTCGCACGAATCGCACAAACAATTTTGCTGCTTACGCCTTAATTGGAGGAAAGTATGCGATAGATATGCAGTCACAGAAAGATGTAGACAATAACGTGGCTCAGCAGCTGGTTCTAAAACTAACAAAAACAGACTATGCCGTTGAAGCAGGTGGCGGATTTGATTTCTTTCTCCCCTATTTCAAATTTGGAATTGAATTCAAGACCAGCATGGGATTAAAAAATGTTTTATTGCAAGAAAACACACGCTATTCGGCACCTTTAGAAAAGCTTAAAACACGGGCTTTTGTAGTGTCAATCACCTTTGAAGGTTAATCTACCCACTCTGCTACAAAAATATTGGTGTCGCGCGTTCTGCCGTTGTGTCTATTGCTGCAGAATACCAAATACTTTCCATCTGGAGAAAACATAGGAAATGAGTCAAATTCAGTGTCGAATGTCACTTGTTCCAATGCAGTTCCATCGAGATTCACCAAAAACAAATTGAAAGGAAAACCTCGCGTACTTGCGTAATTGCTACAAAATAAAATTTTTTGTCCGTTAGGAGTGAACGTTGGTGCCCAATTGGCATTTCCTAAATTGGTAACCTGATGCGCATTGGAACCGTCTGCATCAGCAACCCAAATTTCCAAATTCGAGGGTTCAACCATGTCTTGTTCCAACAGCGTTTTATAGGCCGTAATCTCTTCCTTGGCTCGAGGTCTTGATGCCCTCCAAACAATTTTTTTTCCATCAGGAGAGAAACATGCACCCCCATCATAACCCAAATCAAACGTAATCTGTTTCACTTCGCTCCCATCCAAATTCATGGTGTACAAATCAAGATCTCCATTCCGAAGCGATGTGAAAATAATTTTATCTCCTTCTGGACTCACTGTAGCTTCAGCATCATACCGCGGCTCATGAGTCATTTGCTTTTCAATTTCTCCCTGCATGTTGGCAACGTATATGTCATAACTTGAATACAAGGGCCAAACATATTTTCCGGTATTTGGCACTGGAGGCGGACAACTTTCACCACCCTCATGGGTTGATGCATAGATAAACGATTTTCCATTCGGCATAAACCATGAACAGGTCGTTCTTCCCTTACCTGTTGACACCAATTTTCGTTTCGAACTATCGGCCTTCGCTTCTACATCAAGAATAAAAATTTGATCACAACCTACCCCCCAGCGTCCATTATCACTCTGAAATATAAGCTCGTGACCTTTGGGCGACCAATAAGCTTCGGCATTATTTCCACCATAAGTCAATTGATGAATATTCTTCAAATGCTTTTCTTTCTCGTAATGAATGGGTCCC
Source organism: Bacteroidota bacterium (assembly GCA_016868835.1). Lineage (GTDB taxonomy): Bacteria > Bacteroidota > Bacteroidia > Flavobacteriales_D > Sanyastnellaceae > CAIZGX01. Next base: position 3,265 of record VGFR01000118.1, read on the forward strand.
GGTTCGGTGGTTACAGGAAGAGTTGTAAAAGTCAACTCCGATGCACACGAAACAAATAAAAAAGATAAAACTACAATTTGGCCTATTATTTTCATGCTGCAAATTAACGAATGAATTCATGTTCAACTTATCTTTCGGCACTGATTTAAATTATGAAAAACAACCTTTTCCTCATAGGCCTTTTGGCCCTTTCTCTGAACACCTTGGCTCAGAGAAAATTTACCAATGAACTCATTTGGAACAGTCGGGAATTCAACGCCGACTATTTGGGCGGATTCAATTCAATGAATGACGGTGAAACTTTTTCAGACTTGAAAGACTCTGACCTCAATGGCTTGACCATCATCAAATGCAGCTTCTCAACTGGTGACACACTTGCAGAAATTACAAATACTAAAAAAATATTCAAGGGAGCTATATCTTCGTTCGACAACTACTCTTTCAATGCCGATGAAACCATGCTTCTCATTGAAACTGATCGCCAATCAATCTACCGTTGGAGTTCGGAAGCCAATTATTACGTGCACAATCTGAAAACCGGTGAAACTGCCCCCATTGCCAATTTCGTAGATGGAAAACAACGATTGGCTACCATATCACCAGATAAAAAGAAAATTGCTTTCGTTCGAAATAATAATATTTTCATTTATGACATTGCTGCAAAGAAGGAACTTCAAGTCACTTTTGACGGTAAAACAAATGCCATTATTAACGGTGCCACAGATTGGGTGTACGAAGAAGAATTTGGTTTTGATCGCGGATTATATTGGAATGTAGACGGATCCATGTTGGCATATTATAAATTCAATGAAGAACTAGTTCCCGAATTTGGAATGGATATTTTCGGTGAACTGTATCCGTTCAATTACAAATTCAAATACCCGAAGGCTGGTGAGAAAAATTCTGATGTGAGTATTCACATTTTTGAAATGTCTTCAGGTAAGAATTACTGGGTTGAAAAAACCTCGGAAGAATTCGAATACATTCCGCGAATTAAATGGGGAAAACAAGCGAATCAACTGTTGATTCAAAAAATGAATCGTCACCAGAATCATTTGGTATATGAATTAACCGCTCCCATTCGTGTGGAAGGTTCAGACAAATGGCCTACAGCGGTTTTAATGGAAGAGAAGTCGAACACGTACATTGATGTAAATGACAACATTCAATTCTTAACTTCGAGCAACAGCCTGATTTATACCAGTGAAAAAAGTGGGTATGCTCATTTGTATCAAATTGACTTAACAAAGAAAACTGAAAAGGCTTTGACCCAAGGCAATTGGGAGATCATTGATTTTTATGGAATCGACGAGAAATCAAATCAGGTTTATTTCAGCTCAACCGGTGCTGCATTTTCCGCTTTTTCAAAACGACTCAGTTCACCGCTTGATGTAACCAGAAAATACGTCTTTAGCTTAGAGTTAAAAAAACAAGCTTGGCTTTGTTTAACACCAACATCGGGCACCAATGACGCGGCATTCAGCACGGGACTTAAATATTTCCTTCATACCTACAGCAGCGCAAATTCTGCTCCTACTTTTTCAATTTACACCAATAAAGGCGAATTGAAACGCACCTTAATTACTAACCAAAGTTTAATGGTTAAGTTGAAAGAATACTCTGCCGTAAATAAGGAATTCTTTACCTTTCAAAATTCATCAGGAGATCAGTTGAACTGTTGGATGATGAAGCCAGCCAATTTCGATCAAAACAAGAAATACCCTGTCTTGGTGGCCATATACGGCGGTCCTGGAAGCAATACCGTTTTAGATAGTTATGGTGGAAGAAATTACCTCTGGTATCAATTGCTTTGTCAGGAGGGATACATTGTTGTTAGCTGTGATCCGCGAGGAACACAATATCGTGGTCGCGATTTCAAACACAGCACATACATGAATCTTGGGAAAAATGAAACCAACGACTTTATTGATTTTGCAAAATACTTAGGGCAGCAATCATACATTGACGCTGGCCGAATTGGCATTCAAGGATGGAGTTATGGCGGATACATGACTTCGTTGTGCATGACCAAAGGTGCAGATTTCTATAAGGCCGGAATTGCCGTTGCTCCTGTTACCAATTGGAAATATTACGACAGCGTATACACTGAGCGCTATTTGCGCACCCCAAAAGAAAACAGCGGTGGATACGAGAACAATTCGCCAATCAACTTTGCTAAAAGTTTAATGGGGAAATTTCTTTTAGTGCATGGAAGTGCTGATGACAATGTGCATGTTCAAAATTCTATGGATATGGTAACGGCACTT
>VGFR01000119.1 GCA_016868835.1 Bacteroidota bacterium
GGGCAGGCCCACAGCAGCTTGCTTCAATGGCTTAACACGAATACCTGTTAATTTCGCGGGTGGAACAACTCTTACTTTTCTCATATTCTTAAATCACTATTACTCAAATGTACATATGTGCATAACTCAAATGTGTGAGTTCACGAAAAAAAAACCAACTTCGCGTTGTTGTGAATTTAGCCATTGAATTACTTCAAAAGCATTGGGGGTATACCACCTTTCGTCCGTTGCAAGAAAAAATTGTTCATGCAGCCATTCAAGGACAGGATGTATTTGCCTTGCTTCCCACCGGTGGGGGGAAAAGCATTTGCTTTCAGGTTCCTGCTTTAACTCGGAAAGGTATATGTCTAGTTATTTCTCCGCTTTTGGCTTTGATGAAAGATCAAGTCAAACATTTACATGAAATTGGCATTACGGCCGCTTATTTCAGCTCCGAATTTTCTGAATCGGAAATCAATCGGCTTTTTGATGAATGCATTGAAAACAAACACAAATTTGTTTACTGCTCCCCAGAGCGTTTGCTTTCCAGGAAATTCAGAGAGCGGCTCAATTATTTAAAATTCGGATCCATTGTTATTGATGAAGCACATTGCATCTCACAGTGGGGGCATGATTTCAGGCCTGCCTACTTGGAAATACCAACTTTTTTAAAGGAAATTCCTAAGGTGCCAGTCATGGCTGTTACGGCAACTGCCAATTCGCTGGTTATTAAAGAAATCAGCTCTTTGTTATTTGCGAAAGATTTTGCTTTTTTTCAAGATAGTTTTCGCAGAGATAATTTGCATTACTTCACACTTCAAGCCTCAAACAAAAGTGAAACACTTTTAAATCTTTGTCAACAATTAACTGGATGCGGAATTGTTTATTGTTCCTCTAGAAAACAGGTAGATGAGACATTAAGATATTTAAGCGAAAACCAAATTGAAGCAACTGCTTACCATGCAGGAAAAAGTGTGGAGGAAAAAAAAGCCGCATTTGAAAAATGGATGAACAGTGATAAGCGAATTATGGTTGCCACCAATGCATTCGGCATGGGCATTGACAAGCCGGATGTTCGCTTCGTGATTCACATGCAACTCCCTACTCGGCCCGAAGCGTATTTCCAAGAAGCTGGAAGAGCTGGAAGAGATGGCGAGAAAAGTGATGTAATTGCATTATACCACGCATCGGATTTTCAACTCATGAAAGAACAAGTCTTGATGTCTTATCCGAATAAGGAATTTATTTATGAAGTCTACCAGCAGCTTGCCAACATGCATCGAGTAGCCCTAAACACCGGAGAGAACGAACAATTTCAGCTCGATTTAAGTGGCTTAGCCATTCGATGTGAAATGAAAGAAGCGCAAGTTGGAAATGCACTACTCATTTTGGAACAATCGGGGTATATTCAAATTTTACCTCGAGGTAGTTTCCAATCGAAATGCAGGGTTTTAGCATCAAGAGAGCAATTACGCATTCTTGCAGATCAACATCACATGCAGGCCGAAATTCTAAGAGCGCTTTTCCGATTGTATGGCGGAATTTGGGAAAATCTCACTTCAATTTCTGAATGGGATATTGCCGAAGCGAGTCAATATAGTATTGGTGAGACAAGAAAATTATTGAAGGATTTACAGGCAAAGCAATTCATAGACTATTTCATTCCAAGCGAAAAAAGTCACTTTGTCTATATTCAACCTCGTGTTGAGCAAAAATATTTGCATATTCCAGATGAGGTATATTCGACTAAGCAAAAAAGAGAACTTGAACAGATTGATTTTATGCAAGCATATGCCGCTACAGGTGAGTGTAAGGAAAATTATTTACTTCGTTATTTCGATGAACAAGCAGCGCCCTGCCAACATTGTCAGAGTTGTTTATTGAAGAATGAACCACCTTCAGAAAAAACCATTCTTAACCGCATTGCTCAGATTGATCAGATCAAGCATTGGTTTGCTTCACCCATTCCATATGACAAAGAATTTGTTGAGTTAAAAATACAGGCGCTCATTCAAGATGGAATCATTGAACTTGAACAAGGCAGAATCAAAAAGGCAAAATAGCGGTAGTTTTGCAAGATGATTCCATGTGTAAAAATTAAGGCTAGCAAAGACCAAAGTATTAAACGTTTTCATCCCTGGGTATTTTCTGGAGCGGTGGCAAGTATATCTGAATTGTTATGCGAAGGACAACTTGTTGAGGTTGTTGATCACAACGAAAACAGATTGGGTTGGGGACACTTCAGCGAGGGAAGTATTGCTGTGCGTATGTTTTCATTCGGAACAGAAGACTTCAACAGTAACATCTGGGAGAAAAAAATTCAAAATGCCTATCAACGCAGGCAAAATGCTCAAATCATACATGATGGAACGAATTTATTTCGATTGATACATGCAGAAGGAGATGGTTTGCCGGGCGTAATCATTGATGTTTATAATCATACTGCAGTCATTCAATTTCACGGCGCAGGTATGTATCAGCACAGAAATGAAATTGCTCAGGCCATTGTCAATGTTTGTGGTGAATTCATTCATGCCGTATACAACAAAAGCAAAGAAAAACTGAAATCCATTCCTACGGAAGACGGCTATTTAATTGGTGGACAAGAGATCAACATTGCTTGTGAAAATAACATTCAGTTTTCAATAGATTGGGTTCAAGGACAAAAGACAGGTTTTTTCATTGACCAGCGAGAGAACCGTGCACTTTTGGGACGACTTGCACAAAACAAAAAAGTACTCAACACCTTTTGCTATAGCGGTGCCTTCAGCATGTATGCATTAGCTAACGGTGCTTCCTTAGTTCATAGCTTAGATAGCAGTGCTGGGGCACTTCAACTCACCGAAGAAAACTTAAAATTAAACGGTTATCCTTCAGAAAAACATGCCTGTATACAAGCAGATGCCGTTCACTATTTGAAGAACCTCAATGAAGATTATGACATTATAGTTTTAGATCCACCTGCTTTTGCGAAGCACCTGAGTGCTAGGCACAAAGCCATACAAGGGTATAGAAAAATCAATGAAGCAGCCTTGAGACAAATAAAATCGGGCGGTCTATTATTCACCTTTTCTTGCTCTCAGGTTATTGATAAGGACCAATTCAAATCAGCCATATTAGCTTCGGCCATTGCTGTTGGAAGGGAGGTTCGTATTTTACATCAGCTGCATCAAGGAGCTGATCATCCTATAAGTTTGTTTCATTCAGAAGGTGAATATTTGAAAGGATTGGTTTTAGAAGTAATTTAGTAATATGAAAAAACTCGCAGCTCTATTTTCGTTTTTCATTTTTTTGCAGGTGAATGCTCAGGAACAGACAATTCATGTGTCTACCAACATACAACTTCCTGTTTTTCTAAAAAACCTTGAAAGCAATTGGGTGGGAAGCACTGGCAGAGAACTTTGGACACCTGTTGAAGATGAGGCTGTATTAGAGGGAATTAGTTTTTACAATGTCAATTTTGAGGACTACGGTACCAATGAAATGCCGGGCGAGCATATGATTATACTGAATGATGGCATAAATTGGATTTACGTTGCCACACCTCTTGATGCGGAGCAATCAACCACATTTACATGTACGAAGCAAACGGAAACCGAATGGGTGTTCGAGAACCCAGAACATGATTTTCCGAAGAGAATCACTTACACGTTTTTAGCAAGTGATCAACTTCAAACAACTATCGACGCGGGCCTCGGCTCCTCCCCGAAGGACGTGAAGACTTGGAGGTATTGGAAGAAGAATCTTTAGATCTTCGTTGAGGTCTTCCCTTTGCCTCTCCTTTTTGAAACAACCTATTTTGTTCGTGCGGATTGTCTGATCTTTTCCTCGCGGTATATTTCGGTCTGTCTTTCTGATCTCTTGAATCAGCACTTTCAACCTTCTTCTCTTTAAATTGAGCTGAGCCGCCGTGTTCTTTCCACATAAACTCACTGTCTCGTGTATTACGTTGTGGAAGTCTTGCTGCACGCGGCTTATTCTCATGAGATGACCCTGACTCTTCCTTATTCCAGTTCGATAAATCGCGGGGTTTTTGTTCTTGCCCTTCTTTTAGAAGTTTAATCCCAAACTTGGTTAAATCTACCAGACCTTGCTTGTATAAAACACCAGCAGCTTTTTTAAATGTCTTCTTCGACATGCGGAGTCTAATTTTAATTTCTTCTGGATCACTGTCATCATTCAAACGCACATATCCACCGTTATTTTTAACATACTCCAACAGCCTTTCGGTTGCGTCATCAATTAGAGCTGCACCTTCCTTCTGCATGCTCACTACTACATCTTTTCCTTCAATCTTCCGAACATAACATTTAATGGTTTCACCTTCTGTAATGCGCGCCATAATTTCTTGGTTGAAAAGGAATCCGCTGTATTTTCCCTCAACAACTACTTTTCGACCTGCTTCAAATTTCTCCACCACCAAACAATTGACCAATGTGCCTCGTTCTAAAGTAGGATTTTTGTCTAAATGATTGAAAAACCGTGTGGTTCCGAACAAGCGTTGGTTCTCTTCATCTACTCCAAGCATAACCAAAACACGTCTTCCCTTCATGAGCTCAGTGCGCTGTTCTCTTTTAGGAATCAGAATATCGCGTTTGGCTCCAATATCTATGAACGCACCCAATTGATTTGCGGTTATCACCTCAAACTGACCAATTTCCCCCACTTGAATTGATGGTAGTCTTGTTGATCCTTCCAACTCTCGGTCTTCGTTGTAGTATACAAAAACTTTTATCTCTTGACCATCTTCTTTTCCTTTCCATTCTCTAGGATGCAGACCAATTGTTTCTCTACCCGATACCAATGATACCATTCCTTGCTCATCTACTCTAACCAATAAATCTTGGATTGCTCCAGGGATAATATTTTTATTCATTTGGCAAAGGTCGTTAATCTTTATCTTTGAACTTTAACCTAGACCATGAAAAACCTCATTTTATTTTCACTTTTCGCATTTATAGCGAATCAATATGGACTGTCTCAATGTGGCGCAGGTGAATCTGCAGTTACGTTTGTCATGCACACTGATGCTTGGGCGTATGAGAATTATTGGCAAGTGAATTTGACTGAGACCGGCTGCAATGCTTCACCAATTGCGGAAGGAGCTAATCTCAATGTGGGCTGCGGTGCAATAGAATCTGACAATAGTCCGAATGGTTATAACAACAACGCTACCTATACTGAAGGACCTTTTTGTTTAACTGTAGGAACAAGCTACGAGCTCATTTTTGTAGACTCATACGGTGATGGTGGGCTTGTTATTGAAGTACTTGAAGATGGCGACTTGACACATGTCTACACCGGGTCAGGATCAGGTAACACCTGGAACTTCACCATTGGACAATCGAATATTCCAACTTACGACCAACCTTGCACTGCGCAAGAAATCATGGCAGACGGACCTTCTTTCACCTTCAACAACACAAATGCCATTGCGGCATTCGGGGAGCTAGCTCCA
>VGFR01000120.1 GCA_016868835.1 Bacteroidota bacterium
TTGACCGAAAGATAACAATACATAATCGTTAGCTGGGTTTGGATAAACATTCAAAGAGTTCAAGAAATTCGCTTCTGAAACACCAACGATACAATCAGCACATGAGTCGAAACAAACAATGTTCAAAACTTCAGCTAGGCCAGAACGTGTGTGAACACGGTTGTATCCGCCAATTCCATTTGCAACACCGCAAGCAATGATACCAGCACCTTCTTCATTTGTTGGAAATTTTAAATTGCCATTCATGAACTTGTATTGAATTTCAGCTGAACCGCTGATGTTCACTGTGCACTCATAAACCATGTCACCATCAGCATCTGTCATTTGAGTTGCACCACCTTGCCATGCTGGAGTAGTAAAGCCACCAATCATCCTAACACCTGCAGGATCAACTGCTGTGTTCATCATATTTACTCGGAAAGTAATATCTGCTGGATCTGGATCAGTGATACATTCAACTGAACATTGTGTGTAGCACCAATGCTCAATAACTGGATCTGAACCTACAACCAATTGACGGTTACCGTTAAAATTACATTCTGCTGGTAAAGACTCATTTCCATCAGCCCAATCAGCACCGTTCACAAACTTGTACTCATACGTACCTGGTTGCAATAACAAAGTCACTTCATAAATACCATCACCATCTGGATCTGTCATTAATGTAGTTGGGTCACCAGGATTCCAACCTTGGAAACTTCCTGCAACGTGTGGACCGTTTGGATTCACTGTTTGCAAAGACATGTTTACACGGAAGAAAACAGGAGTTGGAGCTTGGCATGGCCCGCAAGCACTGAAACAAGCTACATCCAATACAGTGTTGTCTGAAGTAAGAGAAGCTGTTCTGTTTCCACCAGTTGCGCAATCATTTGGAACTGCTTCAGCAAAAGCCCAATCGTTACCGTTGATAAACTTGTAAGCCAACGAAGTAGCAGTTCCTACGTTAACAATAGCTTCAAAAGTACCAGTAGGGCTGCCCAGTGGGTAAGCAGGATCAAACATCTGCGTAGTTGCAGGATTCCATCCTTGGAAATCACCAGCCAAGAAAACACCAACCGGATTAATTCCACTTGCCTCTTGAGTCATATCAACTCGGAAACGAACAGTCTTTTGACCACATGCTGCGCAATTCGCAAAGCAAACTGTCATTGACTCCGTTGTGTTGGAACCTGAAATTAACCAAAAACGGTTGTCATTTCCGTTAACTTCAACTTGACATGCTGCAGGAACGTCTTCAGCACCTACCCATCCATTTCCATTGATGAATTTGAACTGGTAAATTTGAGGAATTAAAGATAAAGTAACACTGTATACTCCGTCGCCATCACCATCCGTCATTACAATTGGATTAGGTTGATTACCAGGGTTCCAGTTTACATAAGCAGCATTCTCAACAGTTCCGTCATTGTTGACATCATTGAAGTTACCTGCCAAGTGAACGCCATTTCCACTCACGGTTTGGCCGTTCATGTCTACGTTGAACGTTACATTAACTTGTGCCTTTACGGCTAAAGCTGCTAACGCTACGAAACAGAAAGTAAAAATTTTTTTCATAGGTTTTAAGTGATTTAGTTTAGTTCGTGTACTTTTAACACCTTCCAAATATAATTCGTTTTTGTGTTGCACATCCGTACTAGACGTAAATCATGAAAAAAAGTTCGCTGTTTTTATTCACAAGCCTATTGTTCATCTCTTCCTTCGCTCAGAATCAAGATGGAAGAATCATTGAACGGATTGACCCTCCAAATTGGTATAGTGGCATGGAGAATCCTGCTGTAGAACTCTTATTCTATGTCAACACCAATGAAAATCTACAATTCAATCTAACCAAAGAAAGCAAATCTTTTGCATGTATAAATTCTGTTGAAAAATCAAAACTAAATAACTACTATTTTGTTGAATTAATCATCAAGAAACAACCTAAAAACAATAAAATATCTCTCCTCGTTAACGGGGTTAATTCAAATGCAACGGAATTAATTCAATACACAGTAACACCAAAATCTTATTCTCCCCTTGGTCTAAATCAATCAGACGCCATTTACCTTATTTTTCCTGACCGATTCTCGAATGGTGACCCCAACAATGAATCGTTTTCAAGCTACTTCCAAAAAACAGAGCGGAATGAACTCAAAGGTCGAAGAGGTGGCGATTTGAAGGGAATAATCAACCATTTAACTTACATTGAAAATCTTGGATTCAATGCCCTTTGGTTGAATCCAATTGTAGAAAACAATGAAAAGGTTGATTCCTACCACGGATACGCTACCACCGATTCTTACTTCATTGACCCGAGAATTGGAAGCCGAAGTGACTTAGACCATCTGACCAATCTCATGAGTCAAAAGAAAATGAAACACGTCTGGGATGTGGTTTACAATCATTGGGGAGATCAGCACAAACTTTTTCTTGAAATGCCAGATAGTGCCTGGTTTCACTGGTATCCGAATTTTACAAAAACCAACTACCGAGCTGAGACCATGATGGATCCCCATGCCAGTGAATTCGATAAGTCAACCATGGCCAACGGTTGGTTCGATCACCACATGCCCGATCTAAATCAGCAAAACCCTCACTTAGCTAAATACCTCATTCAAAATTCCATCTGGTGGGTGGAAACTGCACACATCGATGCTTTCAGAATTGATACATACAGCTACCCAGACCAAGCATTTATGGCAAAATTGAATGCCTCACTGAAAACCGAATATCCAAATTTGTTCAACTTCGGTGAGACCTGGGTTCAAGGCACACCTATTCAAGCATGGTTCACAGAAGGAAATCGATTAAATACGCATTTCAATTCACAACTCAATGGTGTCACTGACTTCCAATTGTTCTACGCACTAACCAAAGGTCTCACAGAAAATTTCGGGTGGGAAGAGGGATTGAGACGCATTGAACTTACACTTGCACACGATTACCAATATGAGCATCCAGAAAATTTAGTCACTTTTTTGGATAATCATGATTTACCCCGAATCTACTCTGTTTTCAATCAAGATTTAATGAAATGGAAAATGGCGCATGCCATGCTTTACACTTTGAGAGGAATTCCTTGCACATACTATGGAACCGAAATTCTAATGACGGGATTTTGTAATCCCGATGCACATGTTCGAGAAGAATTTCCCGGCGGATGGGATGACCATAAAACAAATCTTTTTAAAGAAGAAGAAAGAACAGCATTGCAAAACGAAGCCTTTCAATTCATAAAAAAACTTGTCAACTACCGAAAAATGAACACCTGGATGACAACAGGCAAACTGATTCAATTTGTGCCGAATGACAACACCTATGTCTATGCTAAAAAAGGTGATTCTAAAACACTCATTTGTTTGTACAACCTCAATCAGGAAGTTAAACAAATACACACGGCTCAGATCAGTGAAGTCCTGAATGGACAAACAACAGGACGAAATATCTTAAGCCATGAAAACATAACTTGGAATTCAAATATCGAAATTCCGGGCAATCAGTTTCTACTAATTGAAGTTTCACATTAATTTCGAACTAAACTAATCATTATGAAAAACATCATTTTTATAGCACTCCTTAGTTTTTTGTTTCAAACAACATGGTCACAAAAGTATACAGAAAGCAAAGTCACCATCATCAAGATAGATACCGCGAGTAATGGTCAAATTGACACATTAATTTTCAATTTCGACTCCAATTCAATGGATTTGTCGAAATGGGAAGACATGCTAAAGGATCTCGATATAGACATTGACTTGGGGAACGAACAATTCTTAATGCAAATGGATTTCAATGATTCCCTAACTAATTTCGATTTTAACTTCGAACCAAACGAAAATCCATTCGACTTGGATTTTTTCGGGCAAGGTGATTTTCCATTCGGTGAATCCATGATGCAACAGCTAGACAACTCAGCTAAAATTGGAATTACACCCTCAAAATCCTACAAAGGGAATGGCGTTATGATCGAGTCAGTTACTCCTGCATCTCTTGCTGCCGCTTTGGGTCTACAAACCGGAGATGTTCTAATTGAGTTGAATGAAAATAAAATCCAAAACTTCACAGATTTGAAGTCCATTCTAGAACAACATCAAGTAGGAGACGAAGCTCAAATTACCTTCACAAGAGAAGGGAAAAAGAAGAAAATGACTGGATTTTTCATTCCTATTTCGAACATGAATATTCAACGAGATATTCGCATTTCACGTCCCTAAATTGAAGCAACACATTCTTGTTTCCGCTCTTGATTGGGGCTATGGGCATGTTACCCGAACAAACATTCGGGTGATTCAGTTTTTAAAATTGGGAAATAAAATTACTATTGCATGTTCTCGAAATCAGTTTGAATTGTGGTCCCAACTTCAACCTGAATTAGAAATTATTCCTGAACTACCAAACAATAAGATTGAATTGAAAGGCAATTCTTTTGAAATGCTTTTTTTAGCCAAGCGAAACAAACAATTTCAAAAAAACTGGCTGGAAGAATCAATTTGGGTAAATAAATTCTTAGAAAAAAATACGGTAGACCTCATTTATTCTGATAACCGATACGGATTTTTTTCACCCCACGTAACTTCCACCCTACTCACTCACCAACTGACCTTGCAGGGACCATGGCCTTGGAAAAATATCGCCCAATGGGCATTGAACAAACGTTTGAAAAATTTCAATCGAATTGAAATTCCCGACTTCGAACACTCACCCAAACTCGCTGGATTACTATCTACCACCTCAAAATTAAACGCAACATTCGTTGGTCCTCTAACGGCCCAATTACACGAAAATCCAGCTTTCAATTCTAATTTCGACAATATACTTTTTTTATCTGGTCCGGAGCCACAACGAACTCAATTGGCCCAGCTAATACATGATCTGTGGCCAAACGAGTTTACCCTCTATATTGTGGGTCATTGTAACATCAAGGCAGAAAAATTAAATGTTAATCTTTTAGGTTTTTTGTACACACATGATAAACTAACCGTTTTAAAACAAGCAAAACTCATCATTACTCGCAGTGGATACACCACTCTTATGGAATTGAACGGATTGAATAAAAAGGCCATTCTCATACCTACTAAAGGACAGTGGGAACAAGAATACTTGGGCATGTATTGGAATATACAATTCCAGTTTCCCTTCATAAATGAACAACACCTTAGCACGGAATACATAATTTCGCATCTCAAATCGCAGTCATGACACAGGAGGAAATAGACATTCATTTTATGAAGCAGGCCATCAAAGAGGCTAAATACGCACTTGAGATAGATGAAGTTCCTGTGGGATGTGTAATTGTTGCAGAAGGTAAGATTGTAGCCCGCGGTCATAACTTAGTTGAACGCTTGCATGATTTTACTGCCCATGCAGAAATGCAAGCTTTCACAGCTGCGTCAGAATATTTGAA
>VGFR01000121.1 GCA_016868835.1 Bacteroidota bacterium
ACCTTGAGACCAAGCAATTCAATGTACGCTTGTTCTACGCCGCCTGTTGCGACAACTCCAATTATACGTTTCGATAGAAGGAAAGGCTTTCGTCTTTCATGGAAATTCAGTTTTGATAAAAATTCTTATTTTTTTGCATGTTTTGACAAATTACATTTGATCTTAAAACCGCGTTGTGATTGGGCTGCAAGGGAAAATTAGCTGAAAATGAACAAATTGGGATTGGCGGTGTTTAATTGTTATCTTGAAATATTAAACAAGATGGAGTTTCCGAAAATCCTAAAGAGTAGGCTTAACTAAAAATACCATTTTATGGAGCATCTATCTATTGCAAGCGACAATTATGTTGCGTTTACGTTCTTCATCGGCACAATGGCCATGATGGCGGCATCTGTATTTTTCTTCTTCGAACTGAACAACACTTCACCGAAGTGGAGAACATCTGTTCTTGTTTCAGGGTTAATTACTTTCATCGCAGCCGTGCACTATTATTACATGCGCGGTTACAATTTGGAGACTGGCGAGTCACCAACGTTCTTTCGCTACGTTGACTGGATCTTAACTGTTCCATTGATGTGCGTTGAGTTCTATTTAATCACCAAAAAAGCAGGTGCTAAAGTTGCTTTGTTGTGGAAACTTATTTTTGCCTCTCTGGTGATGTTAGTTACCGGATACTTTGGAGAAACTATCGACAAAGACAATAGTGTGATGTGGGGAGTAGTTTCAGGAGCTGCTTATTTCTACATTGCCTACTTAGTGTGGTTTGGTGAGGTAGCCAATTTGGCGCAGACCGCAGGTACTCAAGTTGCGAAAGCTACCCGTGTCCTAGCATGGTTTGTTTTAGTGGGTTGGGCCATCTATCCATTGGGTTACATTCTAGGTACTCCAGGTGGTTTGTTTGGCGTGCAATTGGTAGAAGATCAAGCTGCAGCAACTCACGCTATGGACATTGTTTACAATATAGCCGATGCAATCAACAAGATTGGATTTGGTTTGGTGATATACGCTCTTTCTAGAAAAGAGGATTAATAAACTTTGGTTAGGTTAGAAGGGGGGAACTGCTTTTTCAGTCCCCCCTTTTTTCTTCCTCTAATTCATTCGCATGAAATACGATTTCGCATTTGTCGGGGCAGGAGTTTCCACTACGGTCATGCTCATGCAACTGAAAAAGAAGGGGGCATTGGATTCCAAACGTGTTTTATTGATAGATCCTCATGTTTTTTCACAGAGGAACAAATCTTTATGTTTTTGGTGTAAACCAAATGATGACATACAGCAAGACTTTAAAGAATTAATTGAAGAGTCTTGGTGCACAGTAAGAAAAACAAATTATGATGTAGAAAAACTTCAATCATTCGTTTACTACCAAACGTCTGCTGCGAGCATGGTGAGAGAGCTTGAAAAAATGATCAAGTTCGATCAGTTCAATGTATATAAAGAAGCAATAGATGTTTTCAAAACCGATGAAAATGGTATCTATTTAGAACTGAGAGGTGAGAAAATTAGAGCTGATTATTGGTTTGATTCAAGACAGCCCGAGTATCAGACTAATGACGAAGTAAACCCACTTATTTACCAAAGTTTTTATGGCTTTACTGTAAAGTTGAATCAACCTCACGCCTTGCATTTGGAGCTTATGGATTTTGAGGTTGATCAACATGAATACACGCAGTTCATGTATATTCTTCCGGCAGCAGAAAACAAAGTGTTGATTGAATTTACACGGTTTGGCGATTGCGAATTGTCTGATGAATATGCCTGTCAGGAACTGGAGAAATATATCTCATCGCGGTTCGGAGAATTCGAAATTCTGAGTCGTGAAAAGGGAAGTATTCCCATGACTCAGCGCAGCCTTTGCAATGCAAATCAAAGCGGTGTCATCAACTTGGGTGCCAGAGGAGGGCTCATTAAATCAACCACCGGTTACGTCTTAAAAAACATGCATGAACATGCTTCATTTATTTCCGAAAGAATAGTATTGCATGCATCACCCGAACAAATCAAAAAGGAATGGTATGATTTGAAAAAACCGAATCGATTCCATTTCTATGATGGCTTACTTCTCTCAATTTTGAAATCGAAAGCAAAATGGGGAAAGTCCATATTTCAGAATTTAACGCAAAGAGGCTCATGGGATGAAACATTTCATTTTTTAGATGAAAAATCAACCTTAGGTCAGGAGGTAAAAATATTCTCGAAACTGCCTATTTATCCCTTTTTATGGGCCATTGGTCAGCGATTGAAGCGTTCCAAATTAAAAGATTTAACCATTCTTTTTTTTCTGAGTGTATTTTTCTTACTGGTTCAACCCGGAAGCGGTATTGGTTTCATTGTCTCAATGGCCGTGCTTGGTATTGGCATGATTGCCATTGGTATTCCGCATGGTGCTTTAGACCATTTGTTGGTGCCACTTTTTAATCAAGGGAAAAGCAGAACTCAAATTTTGGTCAGATATATCATTCACATGTTTGCCATGCTGGTACTTTGGTATGTTTCTCCCTCGTTAGCTTTATTGATTTTTCTTTTGTTTTCTGCATGGCATTTTGGTGAATCTGATGGCGAGACGTGGGGATTAACAAGATTGGAGTCATTTCTCTGGGGTATATTCTTTTTTTATTTTTTATTGGGAACCCATGAGGAAAATGCTTTTCAAATCATCAATATCATGATTAATCAAACCGTTCAATGGACGGCCTCACTTTTCAGTTTAATACCTGTTGTGCTTTATTTTATATTCCGAAAGAAATGGTATGCTGCTTTGCTCTGCCTGTGGTTGTTGATTGCCACACAGCTACCTTTGATTCTTGCTTTTGGACTTTATTTCATTTTTCATCACAGCCAGCCAAGTTGGAAAAGAATTCAACTAGCTCTCTCGAAGACTAGCCAACAAATGTGGCTGAAAGCGTTGCCGTTTCAAATTGGAGCGTGGCTGTTTTTCTTTTTTTGCTTATGGTTCTTTCGGTTGAAATCAGAGCAAGACTTAGACGGAATTTATGCTTTGATTTTCATTTCTATTGCATGTATAAGTTGGCCGCATGCTTGGGTAATGACCAGGTTTTACATTGCGCGCAAAAAAGTATCTTCAATGTAACTAGGACATTATTGCAATTGCTATTAGCTTAAGCATGCATTCATTTCGTTCTATTTAAGTATACCCTTCAATTCCTCTCGGCAGAACAAATCAATTAGATTTCGAGTGGAACGAAACGAAGCTTCAATATCTTCACTTGAGCCTTGAGCCTTCGCTGGATCAGGGAAATTACGATGCACGCGTTGGGCGAGTGATGGAAAGACAGGGCATTGTTCTGCCGCATGATCACATACCGTAATAATTAAATCGAAGGGAATATCTAAATACGTGTCAACATGATTCGAAGTGTGTTTTGAAATATCAATACCAACCTCGGCCATGGTGGCTATGGCTTTCGGATTAACCCCGTGGGTTTCAATTCCCGCGCTGTATACTGTAACTTCATCTCCATAATAATGGCGTATAAAACCCTCGGCAATTTGACTGCGGCAACTATTGCCAGTGCATAAAACGAGAATGTTTTTAATCATACAAAAAGCCAGATGATATTGATGATGCAGAATTTTGGATCAAATCCGAAAATGAGTTGAAGTACAATTACGGATATGGAAATGATACAAATTTTTTTATGTTTTTTAATGAATTGAATCATGGTCTAAAAATCAAATCGAATTTGACGGTATCCAGCAAATATGCCTAATCCCCCTGAGACATTTGAATAAACTAATGTGGGTTCGGCGAAAGGATTTCCGTTGTCTTGTCTATTGAACGTTTTATGAAACTTAAAGTATTCCTCGCTGGAATGTATGATATACATGGCTTTCAAATCGGTTGAATCACTTTCGTATGAGTTTGCTTGTACTTCTTTTTCAATGTACAATTGTCCGTTATTCAGTGCATTGTCATTGATAAAACGCTGTGCAATTAAATATTCCGAAGTATCTGTTCCTCCCGTATAAACATTGTAATAGGCAAGTCTATAATAATTGAAATTGGGAGAGACATCATTCAAAAATGTTTTGAACGTAAATGTATACATGGTGTCATTGAATGGGCCTACAATGTCTGTGCTAATTGTTAAATTGTTCGAATCTACTTCAGGTAATTCTAATGGAATGTTCGTAGTGGCTTCAATGGCATGTCCTGCTGCATCAGAAGCTAGCAGTGTATACGACTGCCCAGCAACTAGTGGAAATTCCAACGTGCTGAGCTCATACTCCATGGTATTGGAATTGTACTCCAAGGTGTCTAATTGTATGCCGTTGGAAATCGTAACTAACAAATCAGTTGGAGGAGGTAAAGGGCTGCTATTTGGTCCAAAAACGGGGATGCTCCAACTGAAATTCGCATGAATGAAATCAAGATCATCACTGATGAAACAGGTGAGTTAATTGTCTATCAACAGCCGGAACATCTACCTCAGCCTCGGTCTCGCATGAAACAAGGAAAAGTGCACAGGCCAAAATGTTTAAGAGGAGAAATGCTTTTTTCATATTTAGAATTTGAATGACCATGAAACGCTAGGTATAATTGGAAATAAGGATACTTGACTGAGGTAATTCGATCCATCAACACGTTGACTAATGGAATAAAAGAATGGGTTTTTTCTATTGTAAGCGTTATAAATTCCCAATTCAAAGGTTCGCTCACATCGTTTCAATTTTTTATGCCATTGCGCGGCAATATCTAATCTGTGATATGGAGCCATTCGAAATGCATTCTTGTCTCCATAATCCGTAGCGCCAGTTCCAAAAAAAGTATTGAATTGGTTGGTTGCTGGGTCATGTGGCTGCACGTTGTATGTGGCTAAAGGAAGTGTAATGGCTTGTCCGGTTCCGTATACCCAAGTGGCTGAAATGGTCAAATGATCATTCACTTCGTATATTCCTACCGCAGAGAAATCATGCCTGCGATCATAACGGGCGTAAAACGGTTTTCCATCATTCAGTTCATCAAATTGTAAAGTGGTCCAAGAAAGTGTGTAACCGATCCATCCGCTCCATTTTCCAACCTTCTTTTGAACCAACAATTCTGCGCCATAACTGGTGCCATTTCCTGAAGTTACATTGTCTTGCCACGTGATGGGTTTGCCATCTATGGCTCTTCCCACATTCAGAAAACTTGCTCCTTCTTTGTAACCAATGATATTCAGCATGCTTTTGTAATAGGCTTCGGCAGTGATTGTGAGCTTGGGTTTGTCTAGTTCTTTGGCAATACCAATGGCACCTTGGTGCGAACGTTGTGGTGCTACACGATCAGTTGCGGGTACCCAAAGGTCGGTGGGAAGGCCAACTCCCGTATTCGAGAGCAAATG